>JBDHSY010000101.1:0-8486 GCA_039808405.1 Xanthobacteraceae bacterium | reverse complement strand
GAATATCGAGGCGAGCGACGGCGGCGCCGCCATCGTTGCCGGCAACGAGCGCGTGATCCGCGCGCGCCTTGCGGATGCGAAGTTTTTCTACGACACCGACCTGAAGACAAAACTCGAAGACCGACTGCCAAAATTTTCGCAGATCGTGTTTCACGAAAAGCTCGGCACGCAGGCCGAACGGATCGACCGCATCGAGCGGCTGGCGGCGGAGCTGGCGCCGCTGGTGGGCGCCGATGTCGACAAGACACGGCGCGCGGCGCGGCTTGCGAAAGCCGATCTTTTGACCGAAGTGGTCGGCGAGTTTCCCGAATTGCAGGGCGTGATGGGCCGCTACTACGCGCTGGCGCAGGGCGAGGATGCGGCAGTCGCGCAAGCCTGCGAGGATCACTACAAGCCGCAGGGCCCGAACGACCGCGTGCCGACCGATCCGGTGGCGATCGCGGTGGCGCTGGCCGACAAGATCGACACGCTGGTCGGCTTCTGGGCCATCGACGAGAAGCCGACGGGATCGAAAGACCCCTATGCGCTGCGCCGCGCGGCGCTCGGGGTGATCAGGCTGGTGCTGGAGAACGGGCTGAGGGTGCGATTGCAAGAGATTGCCGCATCACACGCTGCCGTCATGGCCGGGCTTGACCCGGCCATCCACGCCTTGGGCGCGGCAAGGAAAGACGTGGATGCGCGGGACATAGGCGTTCGACAGAACGCCGTTCTTCGAACGGCTATGCCCGCGCATGACGGTGCGGCGGCCGACCTCCTATCCTTCTTCGCCGACCGTCTGAAGGTGCAACTGCGCGAGCAGGGCGCCCGGCACGATCTCGTTGACGCGGTGTTCGCGTTAGAGGGCCAGGACGATCTGCTGCTGATCGTGCGCCGCGTCGACGCGCTAGGTCAATTTCTCGACAGCGACGACGGCAAGAACCTGCTGGCCGGCGTCAAGCGCGCCATCAACATTCTGCGCATCGAGGAAAAGAAGGACGGCACCACCTTCGACGGCGCGCCGGATGCGACCCGCTATGCGCTGGCCGAGGAAAAGCAGCTTGCCGCCGCCATTGCACAGGCGAAAAAGGACGCCTGCGCGGCGGTGGCGAAGGAAGACTTCACCACTGCCATGAGCGCGATGGCGAGGTTGCGACCCGCCGTCGATGCCTTCTTCGACAAGGTGAAGGTCAACGACGACGACCCCGCGATCCGCGCCAACCGGCTCAGGCTGTTGAACGAAATCCGTGTGGCCACGCGCACGGTTGCGGATTTCTCGAAAATTCAGGACTGAGCCAATCTGTCATGCGTGGGCTTGATCCGCGCATCCATCCTGCTTCGTCATGCCCGGCTTTATGCCGGGCATCCACGTCTTTATAGCGTTTCATGACGGAAGACGTGGATGGCCGGGACAAGCCCGGCCATGACCAATCAGCGAGGTGATCCTCCTTAGTCCAGCACCTGCATGATGCGCCGCGTGCGCGGATCGACCAGCACGGTGCGGCTGTTGACCACCGTGTAGCGATAGGTCGTCGGGCCGAACTGCTGCGGCACGTCGTAGTAGGTTACCCCGGCCTCGGGCAGCACGCGGCCGACCGTGACCTCGTCGCCGACCTCGTAGTCCGGCGTATCCTGCTCGATGACGTAGGTTCGGAACGCGCGCCGCTGCGCCGGCACGATGCCGGTATCCTCGACCGCGACGCCCACGGTGCCGGGGTCCTCGCGAATGATCACGGTATTCTGCGCCAATGCGCCGGTCGTGATCCCCGCTACGCCGGCCACGACGGCTGCCGCAAGAATCCTGTTCCGCATGGTTATCTCCTGTGTTTCCCAAGCGCCCGCTTCGCCGCCAGCCGCGGCGACCGAAGGGCGACATGCGCAACAATTCTCCGGCGCGCGCGGCGTTCCGGCACGATTGCGGGCAACCGGAGGTCATTTCGTGACGCCGGAACCTCCACGGGAAAAAGCAGCGACGGGTCGCGCACCCGGATCCACGCTCGCCCGCCGATGTTCTAAGATCGCGGCCGATTCGTCCGCGACGCCGGACACCGCAACGGAGACCTCGCATGACCATCACCGCCGCGCACCTTCCGGCCATCGTTGCGCTGATCGCCGGCATCCTGATCCTGATCATGCCGCGCCTGCTGAACTTCATCGTGGCGATCTACCTGATCTTCATCGGGCTCACCGGGCTCGGCGTGTTCCATATGTTCAAGTTCTGACGTTTCGCAGCCACGCGTTTCGCAGCCGCGCCTGCATTCCCCATCGCACAGCGAGCCGGTGGCCGCGGCGCGCGGCCGGCGGCGTTTGTTCTTTTTTGTTCTCGGGCGGCGGTAAAATCCCTTTCCGGGGCTTCTTTCGCAGTTGCACAAAACCCTGAAACCGTGGTGTAACCAGCGCGAGCCGCGTCCCTTTCCGATTGCTGGTTGCCATGGCCAAAGCTGCTTCCAAATCCAAACCCGCCCGCTCCAATTCGTCGTCCTCCGCCAGTCGCCCGAAGGCTGCCGCCAAAGCCAAGACGGCAGCCAAGACGGCGCCTAACAAGACGGCAGCCAAGACGGTAGCGAAGACGGCCAGCAAGGCAGCCAGGAAGCCGCCCGCGCGGTCTGCCGCCAAGGTCGTCAAGGCCGCCAGGACGGTGACGAAGGCAAAGCCGGTTACCTCGGCGGCGAAGTCTGGCAAGTGGGTCTATACGTTCGGCGCGGGCAAGGCCGAAGGCACGGCGGGCATGCGCGACCTGCTTGGCGGCAAGGGCGCCAACCTCGCCGAGATGGCCAATCTCGGCCTGCCGGTGCCGCCCGGCTTCACCATTCCGACCTCGGTCTGCACCTATTTCTACGCGCACGACAAAAGCTATCCGAAGGAATTGCGGGCGCAGGTCGAGAAGGCGCTGGAGCATGTCGGCAAACTGACGGGCAAGGGTTTTGGCGATGCCGTCAATCCGCTGCTGGTGTCGGTGCGCTCGGGCAGCCGCGCCTCGATGCCGGGCATGATGGACACCGTGCTCAATCTCGGCCTCAACGACGTCACCGTCGAGGCGCTGGCGAGAAAGTCTGGCGACCGCCGCTTCGCCTTCGACAGCTACCGCCGCTTCATCACCATGTATTCCGACGTGGTGCTCGGCTTCGGCCATCATCACTTCGAGGACATCCTCGACACCTACAAGGATTCGAAGGGTTACACGCTCGACACCGAGCTCGACGCCGACGCCTGGACCGAACTGGTCGGCCGCTACAAGGAAGCGGTGAAGCGCGAGACCGGCAGCGATTTTCCGCAGGATCCCAACGACCAGCTGTGGGGCGCCATCGGCGCGGTGTTCGGCTCGTGGATGAACGCGCGCGCCGTCACCTATCGCCGCCTGCACGACATTCCCGAGACTTGGGGCACCGCGGTCAACGTGCAGGCCATGGTGTTCGGCAACATGGGCGAGACCTCGGCCACCGGCGTTGCCTTCACGCGCAACCCCTCGACCGGCGAGAAAAAACTCTACGGCGAGTTTCTGATCAACGCGCAGGGCGAGGATGTCGTCGCCGGCATCCGCACGCCGCAGGACATCACCGAGGAGGCGCGCAAGGAGTCCGGCTCCGACAAGCCGTCGATGGAAGCGGCGCTGCCGCAGGCCTTCAAGGAGCTGACGCGCATCTATTCGCTGCTCGAAAAGCACTACCGCGACATGCAGGACATCGAGTTCACGGTGCAGCAGGGCAAGCTCTGGATGCTGCAAACCCGCAACGGCAAGCGCACCGCCAAGGCGGCGCTGAAGATTGCGGTGGACCTTGCCCGCGAGGGGCTGATCACCAGGCAGGAAGCGGTGCTGCGCATCGAGCCGGGTTCGCTCGACCAGCTTCTGCATCCGACCATCGACCCCGATGCCGAGCGCGACGTCATCGCCACCGGCCTGCCGGCCTCGCCCGGTGCCGCCTCCGGCGAGATCGTGTTCTCCTCGGACGAGGCGGCCAAGCTCAACGCCGACGGCCGCAAGGTGGTGCTGGTGCGTATCGAGACCAGCCCCGAGGACATCCACGGCATGCACGCCGCCGAAGGCATTTTGACCACGCGCGGCGGCATGACCTCGCACGCCGCCGTGGTGGCGCGCGGCATGGGCAAGCCGTGCGTCTCCGGCTGCGGCACCATTCGCGTCGATTACGGCCGCGGCCTGATGAGCATCGGCAACCGCACGTTCAAGACCGGCGACATCATCACCATCGACGGCTCGCTCGGCCAGGTGCTGGCCGGCAAGATGCCGATGATCGAGCCGGAACTGTCCGGCGAGTTCGGCACGCTGATGGCGTGGGCCGACGAGGTGCGCAAGCTTAAAGTTCGCACCAATGCCGACACGCCGCCGGATGCGCGCACCGCGATCCGCTTCGGCGCCGAGGGCATCGGGCTGTGCCGCACCGAGCACATGTTCTTCGAGGAGGCGCGCATCCGCACCGTGCGCGAGATGATTTTGGCCGAGGACGAGCAGGCGCGCCGCGCCGCGCTTGCAAAGCTGTTGCCGATGCAGCGCGCCGACTTCGTCGAGCTGTTCGAGATCATGGGCGAGCGCCCGGTGACGATCCGCCTGCTCGATCCGCCGCTGCACGAGTTCCTGCCGCATACGCAAGCCGAGATCGACGAGGTGGCGCGCGCGATGGACACCGATCCGCGCCGGCTCGCCGACCGCGCCCGCGAACTCGCCGAATTCAATCCGATGCTCGGCTTCCGCGGCTGCCGCCTCGCGGTGGTCTATCCCGAGATCGCCGAGATGCAGGCGCGCGCCATCTTCGAGGCCGCGGTCGAGGCCGGCCGGCGCACCGGCAAGGCCGTCGGCGTCGAGGTGATGGTGCCCCTGATCGCCAGCCGCGCCGAGTTCGACCTCGTCAAGGCGCGCATCGATGCCATCGCCGAGGCGGTGGCGCAGGAGACCGGCCGCAAGCTCAGCTATCAGGTCGGCACCATGATCGAACTGCCGCGCGCCTGCCTCAAGGCCGGCGAGATCGCGGAGGCCGCCGAGTTCTTCTCGTTCGGCACCAACGACCTGACCCAGACCACCTTCGGCATCAGCCGCGACGACGCCGCGAGCTTTTTGCCGACCTACACCGCGCGCGGCATCCTGCCGACCGATCCGTTCGTCTCGGTGGACCGCGAGGGCGTCGGCGAACTGGTGCAGATCGGCGTTGAGCGCGGCCGCAAGACGCGGCCGAATCTCAAGGTCGGCATCTGCGGCGAGCACGGCGGCGATCCGGCCTCGGTGACGTTCTGTCACGCCATCGGTCTCGACTATGTGTCGTGCTCGCCCTACCGCGTGCCGATCGCCCGCCTGGCCGCGGCGCAGGCGGCGCTCGGCAAGGATGTCGCAAGCCTCGCCTGAGGCCGGCGGGGCGGTGCCCCGGCGCCGCTTGGCCCACCGATTATGAGAGGCCGTCCCCAGCGGCGGCCTTTTCTCTTTTTTGGCTGCGGAAGACCGAAAGAACATATTGCGAACATGGAACAGATAGTGTACAAATATCCCCGTCGCCTTTCGTTGTCGCCCCGCCGAATCCCGTTCATAAGGAGCATGTTCGATGTCCCAAGCGGCCCTGCGTATCGTTGAAGGATCTTCCATGGACAAGACCAAGGCTCTGTCGGCGGCGCTGTCCCAGATCGAGCGGCAGTTCGGCAAGGGCTCGGTGATGAAGCTCGGCAAGAGCGACCGCTCGATGGACGTCGAGACGGTGTCCTCGGGCTCGCTCGGGCTCGATATTGCGCTCGGCACCGGCGGGCTGCCCAAGGGGCGGATCATCGAGATTTACGGGCCCGAATCCTCGGGCAAGACCACGCTGGCGCTGCATGCGGTGGCCGAGGCCCAGAAGAAAGGCGGCATCTGCGCCTTCGTCGATGCCGAGCACGCACTCGACCCGGTCTATGCCCGCAAGCTCGGCGTCAATGTCGATGAACTGTTGATCTCGCAACCCGACCACGGCGAGCAGGCGCTGGAGATCGCCGATACGCTGGTGCGCTCCGGGGCGGTCGATGTGCTGATCATCG
The DNA here is from genome assembly GCA_039808405.1 of Xanthobacteraceae bacterium. GTDB lineage: Bacteria > Pseudomonadota > Alphaproteobacteria > Rhizobiales > Xanthobacteraceae > PRO6. The sequence continues at coordinate 2,501 of JBDHSY010000101.1, read as the reverse complement.
ATTCGGTGGCGGCGCTGGTGCCGCGCGCCGAACTGGAAGGCGAGATGGGCGAATCGCTGCCCGGCCTGCAGGCGCGGCTGATGAGCCAGGCGCTGCGCAAGCTCACCGCCTCGATCAACAAGTCCAACACCATGGTGATCTTCATCAACCAGATCCGGATGAAGATCGGCGTGATGTACGGTTCGCCCGAGACCACCACCGGTGGCAACGCGCTCAAGTTCTATGCCTCGGTGCGCCTCGACATCCGCCGCATCGGCGCGATCAAGGACCGCGACGAGGTGATCGGCAACCAGACCCGCGTCAAGGTGGTGAAGAACAAGCTGGCGCCGCCGTTCAAGCAGGTCGAGTTCGACATCATGTACGGCGAGGGCGTCTCCAAGATGGGCGAGATCCTCGACCTCGGCGTCAAGGCCGGCATCGTCGAGAAGTCGGGCGCCTGGTTCTCCTACGACAGCCAGCGGCTCGGGCAGGGGCGGGAGAATGCCAAGGGCTTTCTCAAGGCCAACCCGGACATGACCGCCAAGATCGAGGCCGCGATCCGCCAGAATTCCGGGCTGATCTCCGAGCAGATTTTGGCCGGCACGCCGGAAAAGGACGCGGACGGCGAGGAGCCGGTCGAGGAGTGAGCCGGCAACGGCCTCCCGCCGCAGTCCCATCGCCGCTCGCGGTTGGGCGGGGGCGGCGGTTCGGGTCGGTCGAACTGCGGAGATGCGCCGCGACCGGTCTCGTCCCGCCTCGTTGAGGCCGGCGTCACCGCCTCGGGAGCAGTCGGCCTGAGATTTGAGACCTGGGACCTGAGAATTATCCCGGCCGCCTTTTGGTGACCGGGATACGCCGGAGACATTGAGTTGCCGATGTCTCCGGCATTTATCTGTTTTATGCTTATTCTGTATCGCGCCTGCCCCGCCGGGGCTGCCGCGCGTTCGAGTGGGCCGCGGCCGTGCGCTTATTCCGCGCGGAACGACCGGAACAGTCCCCTGACGCAGTCCGACCCGACGCCGGCGAGATCGAAATTGCGCTCGTAGCGCAGCCAGTCCACCCACAGCCCGCGCATCATCGCGGTGAAGGCGCGCTCGGCCACCGCCGGCGCCCAGCGCGGACTGAGCAGGCCGTCGCGCCCGGCCATCGCGAACAGGCGGGTCAGGTTGGCGTGCATGGCGGCGTCGGCTTCGCTCTGGCGCGCCAGCGCTTCCGCCATTTCACCGAGATAGTCGCAGCGGAACAACAGGATAGCGTAGACCCGCTGGCGCTGCCGGTCGGCCGCAAGCGTCTTCAGGCAGTCGCAGGCGACCTGCTCCAGGAGCCCGAGCGGGTCGGGGTTGCCGCCACTCGCCGCCTGTTCGACAAGATCCTCCTGCGGCAGTCGGACGCCCTCGTAGAGCGCGCGAAACAGCGCTACCTTGTCGGCGAAGTGCCAGTAGATCGCCCCGCGGGTGACGCCGGCCGCCTCGGCGATCTGCTCCAGCGATGTCTGTGCCACGCCGTGGACATAGAACAGCTGTTCGGCGGCATCGAGGATGCGTCGGCGGGTTTTTTCGGCCGCGGCTTTCGTGCTTCGTGCCACAAAGACACCACTTTACATACAGCGATGTAGGTATATCCTGCCCCGCTCAAAAAGAAAGGCCGCCGGACAGCGAACCGTCCCGCAAGACGGCGGATGCGACATGTCACCGACCAGAGCTTTCCGCGTTCTCTGCCCGATCCTCGCGCTCGGGCTTGCCGGCTGCGACAGCGGCGCGGCGCCGACGCCGGCTGCGGCACCGCCGCCGCCGAGCGTCGCCGTGTCCGAGATCAAGCCGGAGGCGGTGCCGTTGCATTATCAGTATGCCGGGCGCATCGCGGCGTTTCGCGAGGTCGAGGTGCGCGCCCGCATCCAGGGCATTTTGCAGGAGAAGACCTTCACCGAAGGGGCGCGGGTGAAGGAGGGCGACGTCCTGTTCCGCATCGACCCCGCGCCCTATGAAGCGGAGCTTGCACGCGCACGGGCGAGCCTGCAGGAGGCCGAGGCGCAGGTGGCGCGCACCGAGCGCGATGTCGAGCGCGCCGTCACCCTGTTCCAGCGCAACGTCGGCACCGAGAAGGCGCGCGACGACGCGCTGTCCGCGCGCGATCTGGCCAGGGCGGCGCTGGCCGGCGCCAGGGCGCAGGTGCAAACCGCCGAGATCAATCTCGGCTACACCACGATCACCGCGCCGATCGCCGGCATCACCTCGTTGCGCGTCCTGCCCGAAGGCAGCCTCGTCAACACCGGCACCAACAGCCTGCTGACGCGCATCACCCAGCTCGATCCGGTCTACGTCCACTTCTCCTTCACCGACACCGAGGCGCGGGAAATCCGCCGGCTTCTCGAGTCGGGGCAGGGCTTTGGCCCGCCGGGCGGCCGGCTCAAGGTCCGGATCAGCTTCGGCGACGGCCAGAGCTACGACCGCGAGGGCGAGGTCGATTTCACCGACAGCAATCTCGACCTGCAAACCGGCACGCTGCGCGCCCGCGCCGTGCTC
>JBDHSY010000100.1:0-8488 GCA_039808405.1 Xanthobacteraceae bacterium | reverse complement strand
CTTTGCCGACCGTCCGCAACGCGGTTTCGAGCGCGTTCTGGAGCGCCGCGAGGCCGTCCTTGCCGACCCGCGCGGCAAATTTCCCGGTCACGGCCAGCCCGGCCTGGGGGATGGTCGCGTGGCCGGAGACGCGGGCCCACGCCTGCCGGCAATCGATGGCGTGCTCCAGCGGCCTCCCGGTCGCCTTCGCCCGAACGATGGCCGCGCTTGCCGCGGGCTCGCTCAAAAGCGCCGCATCCGCGCGGCCCGCCAGCAGCATCTGCACCGCCTCGGGCGGCGTGCCGGAATGGTCGATCGTCAGATCGCCAGGGGACAACCCGGCCGCGGCCAATAGCCGCTGCAGGATATAGTCGGGCATGTCGTTGCGGAACGGGACGGCGACACGTTTGCCTTTGAGATCGGCGATGCTCGACGCCGTACCCGGCGGGGCGACGACGTGCAAAAGTCCGTCGGTGAGAATGTTGAGCAGCCGCACGCCGAGCCCGCGATTATAAAGGTTGGCCGCGACGTAGCTCGGCACCACCACCGCCTCCATGGTGTTGGAGCTGATGCCGGCCCGCATCTCGTCCGGCGTCTTCCACACCTTGAAGACGGCGCCATCCGGCGCGATCGTACTCGGCAAGCCTGCCGCGATCGCCTGCGCAAGAATGATCGAAGGCGCGGCGGGCGGCCCCCACAGGGTCAAGGGGACGGCGCCTTGCGCGAAGCGGATACCGGTCACGCAGACGAGCGGCAATCCCGCGATCAATGTCCGCCGGTCAAGCACGGAGGATCTCCATTTTCATTTTGGCGGAGGCCGGTGCACGGTTCGCCGGCCGAAGCTGCGCCACCCGCCTTCTTAGAACGGGTCTAAAGACATATTATCAATGTATCTTTTAGCACAGAATGGCGACCATCGATACCGAAGTTGCGGCCCGATCAACTCAAATATCCGATGCTTCCGGGAAGCTGCGGAGCCGAACCTGCTCCTCCCGCTCATCCAGCCGTGCCCATGGGGTGGCGCTGAACGAACCGTCCAAAAAAACGGACGATATCCGCACCGGACTCATGATGGACAGCGCGGGCGACCCGATTTGACGGTTTTGCAAACCTGCGGCTATTTCTTCTGCTCTATCTCGACGTCCATCGTCTCGAGAAACCGGCATATCGCGCTGTAGAAGCTTGCAATGATCGTAAGCTCGGTCAGTTCCTTCTCGGGAAGGAAAGCACGCACGCCGTCAAACGTCGCGTCGGAAACCTTGATGCTGGTGGTCATTTCCTCCGCAAAGCGAAGCACGGCAAGCTGCCGCTCGTCGAGTGCATCGATGCTTTTTCCGTCGCGGGTTGCCGCAATCTGCTGATCGGTCAACCCGACGATCTTCGCCAGCTTCTCGTGCTGGTACGTCTCATAAGCCGACCCACAGATATGGCCGACGCGCAGAATTGCGATCTGCCGGAGTTTCGGATCGAGCTCGGTCTTCGTGAAGATGTCGGTGACAAAGGCAAAGAATCCCGGCGCGATGCCGTCCGCCCAGGCCGCGAGCTTGAAGACGTTGATGGAACGGATTTTACCGAGTGCCTCGCGCGTCGGTGCGGGAAGCGCCTCGATATCGGGATAAGGAATACGGGCCAAATTTCCAACCTCTAGCTGACAGGAAGAGACGCCTGCGCAACACCGGTTGCGACTGTCTCACCCTTCTGGTTCGTGGCCGACAGGCGCAGAACGACGGTGCCGTCAGCACCCACGGATTCCACCTGCCCGCCGAGCTTGAGCACATCGCCCGGGCGCGTCACATTCATGAAGCGCGCGCTCAGCTTGGAGAGCGTCGGGGTGCCGAGAAAGTCGGTGGCGGCGCGGCCGAGATAGGCAAAGATCATCATACCGTGAGCGATGATCCCGCCGCTGCGCGCCTGCTTCGCGAAGGTCTCGTCATGATGCACCGGGTTGAAATCCCACGAGGCCGCGGCGTACTTGACAATCTCGGTCCGCGTGACCGGCCCCTGCGTGAACGCCGGAATATCCATTCCGGCCCTGAGATCTTTCGCCGCCTTTCCAGGAACGGCCCTGGTCTTGCGCCAGCCGTCTTTCCGATAGCCGATGGGCTGACTGCCATCCTCGATCCAGGTATCGTCGTAATAGTCGCGCATTGTCACCTCTTTGCGACGAACGTCTGCCGAATTGTCTGAACCGGCGCACCTACATCGTCCTTGACGAGCGTTTCCAGGATGATGATGTCCATGGGACCGCTGCGCTTGCCGGTGGCCTCCCGAACGTCGGCAACCCTGATCGCATAGCTAAGCCGGTCGCCTGACTTCAGCGGGCGATGAAATTCGATCTCGTGCTCGCCATGAAGGAACCTGGTGGCGTCAAGCCCGCAATCGCTCATCAACAATTCCATCTTCCCCGACCGGAAGATGTGCGAGAACGTGGGCGGCGCGAGCAAGGCGCTTTCATCATCCGTCCAGAAAACGGCATTGGTCTCGCCGATGGATGCGGCGAATTCCTTGATCTTCCCCGCTTCGACCGTACAGAAGAATTCAGGCGATGATCGCCCGATGATATTGCGGTCCACCGTCAAGCTGGCCTCCTAGACTTTTACCTCGTGGTTTTTCCAGAACTCCTCGCGCAGCACCCTTTTCAGCACCTTGCCGCCGGGGTTGCGCGGAAGCTCGCTGCGAAGCTCCAGAGATTTAGGCACCTTGTAGCTCGCGAGATTGTCGCGGCAGTATGCCATCAACTGGTCGGCGCCGACGTCTTCCCCGTTTCTCGGAACAACGATCGCGTGGACGGCCTCGCCCCATTTGTCGTCGGGAATCCCTACAACGGCGACCTCGAACACCTTCGGGTGGAGCGTCAGAACCTCTTCGATCTCGGCCGGAAAGATGTTCACGCCACCGCTTTTGATGACGTCCTTCGCGCGATCGACGATGTAGAGATAGCCGTCGTCGTCGATCCGGGCGAGGTCGCCAAGCGTGCACCAGCCGTCCTTGAAAGCAGCCGCCGTCTTGTCGGGAGAACCGTAGTATCCATCGAACAGCGTGGGGCCCTTCATATAGAGGTAGCCCACTTCGCCGCGGGCAAGCTCATCGCCCACGTCGTTGAGAACCTTCACCTCCATGTCGAGGATCGGTTTGCCGACGCAGCGGATCTTGTTGCGCTGTTCGCTGGGCCGCAGATTGGTCACGACGCCGGCCTCCGTAGCGCCATAGAACTCGTGCAGCCCGACGTTGGGAAAGGCTTCGAGCAGGCGATCCTTGACGCCGGTCGGCAACGGGGACGCCGCGGAGATAAAGGTGCGAAGCTGGCTCAGATCCTGAGCGCGCCGTTCGGCTACCGGCAGCGCCAGGATAGCGTTATACATGAACGGCACCATGAAGGACCACGTGATCCCGTGGTTCTTCATGACGTTGACGGCGTCCCTCGGATCGAACTTCGGCAGGACAGTCGCAGTGCCGCCGAGCGAAAGCTGGGCAAGCGTAAATCCGACCTGCACCGAATGGTGAAACGGGCCAGACTGTAGATAGCGGTCCTCGCCGTTGAAGCCATACTCGATCGCCCAGTAGCGGTACGCCAGCGACCGATTGCGGTGCGTCACGACCGCCCCCTTCGGGAATCCGGTCGTTCCCGACGTATAGCCGAGATAGAAGGTATCGTGCTCGGAAACGGACGCGTCCGGCTCGGTGTCCGGCGCACCGCTCGCAATATCGCTCAGCACGCCGATGTCGCGCGGATCGCGCTTGCTCGATGCGATCATCCACACGGCCGGGCATTCCGAGCGGGCGTCCCGCACGGCCTCGGCGAAGTCGTCGCCATAGATCAGCGCTTTCGCATTCGAGTCGCGCAACTGATAGGTGACGTCGCGCCCCGTGAAACGATAGTTCATAAAGACAAGGACTAGCCCCGCCTTTGCGGCGGCGTAGATGACGGCGAGATATTCGACGCTGTTCGGCATGATAACGCCGACGCGGTCGCCTTTGCGCAAGCCGAGTTCCCGCAGCCCGTTTGCAATCCGGTTGCCCAGGAGGTTGATCTCCGCATGGGTCAATGTCTCGGCGCCGCACCTGATTGCGATTTGGCCGGGAGATCGTTCGGCGGCCAGCCGAAGCGATCTCCCCAAAGTCAGTTCGATCATTTTTTCAGAACGGTCCAGAAATCACGAGATGCCTTCACGTCAAGCAACCCAAACTCCGTCCCCTTCTCGATCTCAAGCAGCGCGGAATCGATCAGCGCATCGTTGAGCGGGGTCGGCGTGTACATCTCGATCAGCCGCTTTTCGGCAAGTTTCATGGCGGCGTCGGATTCGAGCGACTGCGATGCCTTGTTGTCCTGAATCGTCTGGGCCGGGTTGCTATGGATGAGATCGACCGCTTCACGGGTCACGACGGAGATCTTCTTCGCAACCTCCGGGTTCTCCTTGATCCACTCCTCGTACGCGACAACGCCGAGCAACAGCATGTCCTTGCCGACGAGCTCCTTCCACGTATCGCGGACGCGCACCAGTTCGCGCGTCTTGCCGGCGGCGATCATATTGGTCGGGAACGGCTCGTAGATGTTGAAAGCCTCGACCTCGCCGGATTCCAGGAAGCGGCGCCCCGCTTCGGGAGCCGCGAACAGAACCTGACATTCCTTTTCGACATCGAGGCCGAGCATCCGGGCGACCGTATAGAAGGACTGATAGGTACCGGACGTCCGGGTCACTGCCGCGATCTTCTTACCCTTGAGATCCTTCAGCTCCTTGTAAGGCGAATCCGCACGCACAAGCAGAGACGAATGGTTGATCGTCAACGCTTCAAACATGCGGAGCTTGTGTCCGCGCCCGTTGGCGATGGCCACCACCGGACTCGCAAGACATCCGACTGGTCGCGATTTCAGAATAATGGCGTCGGCCAGCGCATTGATCTGCAAGTTCGCCGGCTCCCAGAGCATGCCGTGCTTCTCGTCGAGCTTGTGGCGCTTGACGGTATCCGTCATGAGCTTGATCGACCCCGCGTGCGTCGACGCGAAGGGAACCTTTATCAGGTCCTTGCCTTGCGCGAGCCCGCTGGTTACCGCGCCGGGCGCACCGAACATCAGCATCCCGGACAGGCCAAGCGATCCTTGCAGAAATTGCTTTCTCGTCATCGTTACCATTGCGTCCTCCTCCCTGATGGTTAGGCCAAGAGCGTGCCCAGAACCTCCTTCTGCAGCTTGATCACCCTCGGGTCTTCGGCATCGCGCGGCCGATCGATGTCCACATCGAACTCGGCCGTGATGCCCTGGCCACGTCTCCCCATGCAGTAGATTTTGTCGGCCAGATAAACAGCTTCATGGGTGTTGTGCGTGATGAAGATCACCGTATGGCGCTCCTCCTGCCAAAAGCGCAGAAGCTCGGTGCGCATGGTGCGCGCCGTCAGCTCGTCGAGGCTGCTGAACGGCTCGTCCATCAACAGGACTTGCGGCTTCACCACGAAAGCCCGGGCAATGGCAACGCGCTGCTGCATGCCTCCGGACAAGGTGAGCGGATAGGAATTTGCAAAATCGGAAAGACCGACGAGATCCACGTAGCGCTTCACGAGGCCGGGGATTTCCGATTGGGGTATCTCCGCGGCGACCGCACCGAACTCCACATTCTGGGCGGCCGTCCGCCAGTTCAGAAGCCTGGCCTCCTGAAAGACGTAACCGAAACGCGCCCGCAAGTGATCGGTGCCGTCGATCAGAATCGAGCCTCTGTCCTTCTCGATGATGCCGGCGATCGCATGCAGGATCGTCGTCTTGCCACAACCGGACGGACCGACGAGACACGCAAACTGGCCACCCTTGATCGTGAGATTGATGTCCTTCAGAACCGGGATATGCTTGCCGTCTCCCGTGGCGAAAGTCTTCTCGAGTCCCTTTATCTCGATATTTCCCTTCACTTCGTCACCTGTGCGATCGTGAGGTTGGCTCGCTTCGGCCGCCAGGCCGTCAGTCGCGCTTCGACGACTTTCAGGATCCCGAATTCCAGCGCGATCATGACGATGGTGAACGACAGCGTCCATGCAAGGACACCGCGCATCGAAAGAAGCTCTCGCGACTCGATGATCTTGTATCCGATGCCCGACGTCGCTCCGAAGGTTTCGGCGATCACCACCGTCTTCCAGGCAAGCGCGAGACCGAACCGAACCGCCGCCAGCGAATAGGGAATGAGTTGCGGCAGCACGACCGACCGAATGATCATCGGTCGCGTCGCCTTGAAGACCACCGCCATCTCGATCAACTTGCGGTCGAGCGCTTTCGTGCCCTCCCAGATGTTGACGGCAAGAATGGGCGTAACGACCATGAAGATGGCGAAGATTTGCGTGAACTCGCTGAGCCCGAACAGCATGAGGCCGATCACGGCCCAGGCGAGGCCCGGAATCGCCAGCCCCACGAGCACGGGACCGTCAAAACAGGTTTCCCAGAATTCGCTGAGGCCCATGAAGACGCCGACGATGAGCGCGACGGAGAATGACAGCACCAGGCCGACCAACACGCGCTCCAGAGTCCAGAACATATGAACCAGGAACTCGCCGGAGGCGAAGATCTTGCCCATCTCCTGAAAGACCAGGAACGGGCCGGGCAGATAAGTCGGCGGATGAAACAGGGCGATGAACTGCCAGACGGCCAGCACAACCGCGGCAGACAGAAGACGGATCAGATTCGCTCTCATGCTTCCACTCGCTGATGAACACGGCTGCGGGCGGACGGCACGAAGCGCGCCGCCGCGATCGAGGGGACCTCACTGCGACATATTTCAGGCTGCCACCCCATCGAAACCGAGATCAGACGGCCGGCCTCCCGGGTCTTGTCGCCGATTGCGGCAAAGTCCGTCTTGCTGACGGCAGAAAGCGGATAGACGGCGGAGATCACGCCCACTACCTGTCCGCTGGCGTCGAAGATTGGCGCTGCGCAAGCGCCGGCGCCGCGGGTGCTCTCCTCGAAATTCCAGGCAAAACCAGCGCTGCGGATGCCTGCTAGCTCCTTCCTCAGTCTGGCCAGCGACGTTATCGTCTTCGTGGTCATCGCCGGAAAGCCGGTCGATTCTGCGACCGCCTCGAGAAGTCCGGGATGCAGGGCGAGAAGAAGCTTACCGCCCGCCGTCGCATGCAAATAACGATACTCGCCCGTGCGCAGAATGACGCGAAGCGCCTTTCGCGTTTCCGCGCTGGCAATCGTCAGAAGTCGATGCCCTTCCAGCACCGCGATGTGACAGGAGTGCTCGACCGTCTCGACCAGCCGGCTCAAGCTCGCCGCAGCATGCTGTTCGAGCGGCACGCGCTTGATGAACAATGCGCCGAGCGTGAAAGCCCCTACGCCGATAGAGACTTTTCGCGTTTTCGGGTCCTTTTGCAGCATCCGCTTCGAGCACAGCGCGGTTACCAGGCGCGACACTACGCTCTTATGCACGTTCAGCCGCCGACTGATCTCTCCAATCGATAGCTCCGGCTCTTCATGCGAGAAGCACATCAAGATATCGATCGCCCTTCTGACTGTTTTCATTCTGTTTTCATTGTTGCAAATATCGCAATGGCGTTTCCATTTTCGATCATAGGAAGCGAATGAAAATGGAGTCAACGAAAACTGCCGCGCTATTTCGACATCCCAGAAACCCAAACGGGAGGGACACTTGTTGCGACCGCGAAAAGAGGAAGCGGTTTTCTCATGTTGCAGCTACAGCAACGCGCGATCTTCGCGGCCATACCGGACCTTTGCGATCTCACTGTCTTGCGAGCGGTCGAGCGAAGCAGATGGCGTCCCGCCACACTTCGGCATGAACATCGCAGAATCTCCCATATTTTCAGGGTTTCCAGCCTGTTCGCTCCGACGATACCGATCAACGCCCGATGCGCGCTCGCACAGCTTTAGATTGAGCGGGGAACGTGCCACAATGACAATTCACGTGCGAGGAGAACCTCTCGTTGCGATCTGAGCAACCGGAATTTCGTGTCGCAAGCCATGGAAACACTGATTTCACGGGCGATATTCCGTGGTCGCGCTTTGCGTTTGACTCGGTCGATATCACGTTCCTACGATCATCGGTAATCGTTGCTGAATGTGCAACGCCCTCGGACAACCGCGCGTCGGCGGATAGTGATTACAAAATCGGAGGAGCTTTATGGCTTTGAAACAAAGTGGTCTGGGTGCCGAGACGCCCTGGACCAAATCCGTCGTCATGCAGCGGCAAATCGATATGCTCTGCAACTGCGTCGAGGACTACAATCCACTCTTTCTCGACGAAGAGATCGCGGAAGCAAGCGCAAACAAGGGCGTCGTTGCACCGCCGACCTTCATCAACTGTTTCCGCGACTACAAGACCATGCTTCTTATCTCGGAGCTCGGCGTCGACATGCCGATGCTTCTGCATGGCGAGCAGGTCATTCACTACTACAAGCCCGTCCGTCCCGGCGACACGGTGTGGCAGCGCATCAAGATCGTCGAGATGGGGCGCAAGAAAAGCAAGACCTACAAGGAAATGGACTACTTCGTCGTCCTCATCACCATGAAGAACGA
>JBDHSY010000099.1:0-8546 GCA_039808405.1 Xanthobacteraceae bacterium | reverse complement strand
TTTCCCGAGTCGTCGATGGGTATCGCCGTTTCGACGTGACGATGCGTTTACCCGACCGGCTTCGCACCACGCAGAAGCTCGGCGACCTCCTCATCGAGACGCCGGTCGGCTGGATTCCGGCGCGGCAGATCGCCGATATCCGGGAGACGGATGGGCCCAATCAGATCCTGCGTGAGAACGGACGCCGCCGCGTCGTCGTGCTCGCAAACACCGATGGTCAGGCCGACATGGTCGAAGTGGTCAGTGCCATCCGTCAGGAGCTTGCGTCGACCAAGCTTCCGGAAGGCTTTTTCACTCAGCTCGAAGGCACCTTCCAGGCCCAGGAAGAGGCGACCCGCATGATCGGCGCTCTGGCCATGTTGTCCTTGGGAATGATCTTCGCCGTCCTCTACAGTCGCTATCGTTCTGCTGCGCTGGCGCTGATCGTCATGGGCAACGTACCGCTGGCGCTGATCGGAGCCGTCGCTGCGCTCTGGATCGCCGGCCAGCCGCTGTCGGTGGCGTCGATGGTCGGGTTTATCACGCTCGCTGGCATCTCGGCCCGCAATGGCATCCTCAAGATCAGTCATTACATCAATCTGGCACTGCACGAGGGAATGCCGTTCGGTCGAGATTTGATCGTCCGCGGCAGTCTCGATCGTCTCACCCCGGTTCTGATGACGGCATTGTCGGCGGGATTTGCGCTGCTGCCGCTACTGATCGACCCGGCATCTCCCGGAAAAGAAATTCTGCATCCGGTCGCCGTCACGATCTTCGGCGGCTTGATCAGCGCCACCCTGCTTGATGCGATCCTGACGCCACTGCTGTTTCAGCGGTTCGGTGAAAGACCCTTGCGGCGGCTGCTGGAGACGCACGGTGATCCCGAACCGGGCGTCGCCACCTCAACCACTCGTGAAGCTTTCTGAACACAGCAAAAGGAGCACCCATGAAACTCGCATATATCGGAGCAGCGGCGCTGCTCATCGCTTCAGCTTCAATTGCATCGGCTCACGCCCCGAAGGTCGGAGCCAACGGTGGCGCACAAGCCGATGCAGGCAGCTTCCATGTTGAGATCGTTCCCGAACGTACGACCCTGCAGGTCTTCCTGCGAGATCATTCCGATAAAGCCGTCGTCACCAATGGCTTCAAGGGAACGGCCATCTTCGTGATCGACGGCAAGGCGCAGCGCATTCCATTGACGCCGGCGGGCGAGAACAAGCTGACCGGCACATCCACCATCTCCATTCCGAGCCAACCGAAGGGAGCAGTGCAGATCACCACTCCTGCCGGCAGCACGGTGCAGGCAAAGTTCAACTGAACAGGAGCTCTCCATGAAAGGGCACGCGACGTCCGAACGTGGCCAGAGAATAATCCTACTCATCAGAAACCAATCCACCAATATGCAATTGAGGCTGCGGGGGTTCAGAAGGAGATTTAAGATGCGAACGCACGTTCTAGTTCTTACGACCTCTGCATTGATTCTGGTTGGTGCGGCTACGTCCGCAATTGCGCAGCAAGGGGCTGGTAGCCCGATGATGCAGCAGCCGAGCCACGAGCAAACGCAGCAGGGCTCCGGTCAGGGAAGCATGGCTGGGCAACGAGGCATGATGAGCCCCGGCATGATGGGGCAAGGCAATATGATGGGCATGATGGGACAGCGGGAAATGGGAGGTGGTATGTCGGCGCCAATGGGTATGACGAGCCGCCCTTTCATGATGCGCATCATGTTCATTCTGATGGACACCGATGGTGACGGGACCGTCTCACTACAAGAATTCCAGGCGGCCCATGAGCGCGTCTTCAAGGCAATGGATTCCAACAAGGATGGCCGCCTCACCTCTGAGGAGATGCAGTCCTTCATGCAGGGCGCTGGACGATTCATGCCACAGTAGTAGTGCGGCGGAACGCCAGGGCGTCAGACGGCACACGGGCAGTGCGGTCAAGACGCCTGGCGGCCGCAGTTCAGAGCTTAAAAGGTTCCGGGTGGGAGATAACAACGGCCAATACAACGCGACGAACTTTCCTCGCTGGTCGCGCCGCCATCGGCACGGCTGCGGCCGCTAGGTTTTATGGTTTGGCGTTACCGCATATCCGACCGCAGAATGGATCGCAAATCAGATCACACAAGCGTGCGACCGAAAGCAAGCCTCTCGCTGCCTGATCCGCGGCCGAAACAGGGCCTATGGCGAAGTCTATATTCGAAGTGTTCGATTCGTCATTAAAGTAGGCCCATGGCCCGCATCCACGAACAATACCGCACCTATTATGTGCAGGTGAAAGTATCCGACTTTGGAGGCAGCAACGACCTACTACCAAAGGCAGGTCGGTGTCAGGCTTGCTCGCGCGCAAATACATCGTACATCGTGTCCTTGTATTCAATACCGCAGCAAGTTCATACACGAGATAGTTTCTAGGTAACGTCCAACACCGTTATCTTCTGTTGACCAGTCTCGTCGTCCCAGGTCATCGATTGGCCGACGCTCAATCCGAGTAGCGCAACGCCAAGCAAACTTAGTACCGAAACGTTGCGACCATCAGTGACCTCATCGGGATAGACCAGTTTGCAGGTTCGCATATGCGGCAGCCGATGGTCATCGAATTTCACCGTTGAGCCTACTGTTACAAGCCCTGGTATGTCCCGGGTCACTATCTCGGCCCGCACCAACTCCTCTTGCAAAAAGCGTGCGACAATCGGGTCATCGACCACCAACGCCGACAACCGCAGCCGATTGACTTCCGTCAAAAAGATTGGAGGTCTGCTCCCGAACGTATACGGATCCGGAGCGGTCACGGTGAACCTCCAATCGATCCGATGTCGAGCCTTTCATGAGCGCACGCGACACGACAACGGATGGGATAATGTGGCCCTGTGCAGGCGGCCTGTGCCGGGGATGGGCTTGCCCCAGCCGAATGTACAAGCGCCTTCCCCCTCTTGCGGGATATTTGCTTCAGTGATAGATAGTAATCAATTACTATCTTTGGAGCCGCTACATGATGTCTCGCCCAGCCTATCTTTCCGCGGAGGAGCGACGCGAGGTGACGGTCGAGGCCGTCATCGACCTGGCGGCGGAGCAAAACCCCGCGGACATCACCACCGGGGCGATCGCCAAGCGGATGGGGGTGACGCAGGGCGCCTTGTTCAGGCACTTCCCCTCCAAGGACACCATTCTTCAGGCCGTCATGGAATGGGTCTCAGAGCGCTTGCTGGCACGGATCGACAAGGCGACTGCCGCTGCCGCCTCTCCGCTCGGCGCGCTGGAAGCTGCCTTTACCGCGCATATCGAGTTCATCTCGGAACACCCTGGCGTGCCCCGGATGCTGTTCGGAGAGCTGCAACGCGCCGAGCGGACCATAGCCAAGCGCATGGCGCAAACCCTGATCCAGCGTTACGGCGAGCGCCTTGGACGGCTCATTGCCGAGGGCAAGGAGCGTGGCGAACTGGTCGCCACACTGGATGACAAGGCCGCCGCCACACTGTTTATCGGCACGATTCAGGGCCTCGTCATGCAGTCCCTCATCGCTGGTGACGTCAAGCGTCTCCGCGCCAGCGCGCCAGGGGCATTCGCGCTGTATCGGCGCGCTGTCGAGGCAGTGAAATGATCCATCCGTATTGCTCGGCCATCGTGCCTGCGATGCGATCTCTCCAAGCCATGTTCATGGCGGATGTTGTCCATACCGCCAATCGTGCAAACGTTCATGGTTAGGAGGAGGCAGCCCAATGAAACTGCCTTCATTGCAGCGTCGCACGTTGATGCTCATCGGCGTTGGAGCCGTGACCGCCGCCTTGTTCGGCTACGTGGTGTTGCGCTCCGGACCGCTGGCGCCGGTCGCTGTCACGACCGCCGCGGTCGAGGCCCGCTCAATCTCGCCTGCCCTCTTCGGCATCGGCACGGTCGAGGCTCGTTTCTCTTACAAGATCGGCCCCACCATCGCAGGCCGCGTCGCCAAGATAAATGTTGATGTGGGCGACAGAATCCGCGCCGGTCAGGTTCTGGCGGAAATGGACCCGGTCGATCTCGACGCTCGCATCGCAGCGCTCGATGCGGCGATCGGCCGGGCAGAAGCATCTATAAGAACCGCGGAAGCACAGGTGGACGATGCGCTGGCGCGCAAGGATTACGCTCTTGCCCAGGCGAAACGCTATGACGAACTCTGGAAGACCCATGTCGTCAGCGAAGTCGCGGTGGAAACCAAGCGGCAGGACAGTCAGGTGGCTGACGCTGCCCTCTCGGCCGCTCGATCGAATCTCCTTGCCGCGCAGCAGGATCTGTTACGCAATCGCGCCGACCGCGACGGCTTGATTAAGCAGCGGGAAAATCTGGTCCTGTTGGCGCCGGTCGACGGGGTGATTACGGCACGCAAGGCCGAGCCGGGAACAACACTTGTTGCCGGCCAGGCGCTCATCGAAATGATCGATCCGAAGAATCTCTGGATCAATGCTCGCTTCGATCAAATTACGGCAACCGGTCTCCGACAAGACCTGCGTGCTTCGATTGCATTGCGTTCACGTTCCGGCAAAGGCGTACCGGGACGAGTGGCGCGCGTGGAAGTCCTCGCTGACGCGGTGACGGAGGAAAATCTGGCCAAGGTGGAGTTCGACACGCTTCCCGAGCCGCTTCCCTCGATCGGAGAGCTGGCCGAAGTATCGGTCGCCCTGCCAGAACTTGACGTGTCGCCGGCAATCCCGAACGCCGCGATTCAGAATGTCGGCGGAAAATTGGGCGTCTGGAAAATCGAAGGCGGAAAAATCCGCTTTACGGTGGTCCAACTCGGCGCCGCAGACCTGGAGGGGGATGTACAAGTCACAAAGGGCCTGAAGGTCGGCGATCGGATCGTTGTTTACAGCGCATCCAGATTGGCCAGCACGAGCCGCATTCGTGTCGCCGAAAATCCTGCGGATCTGCTCAAATGATTAGCCTTGCCGGGCGCGACATTCTGCATTCATGGGGCAAGTTCGTCTTCACGGGGGTCGGGCTTGGTCTGCTCATCGGTGTGACCTTCACCATGGCAGGTGTCTATCGCGGGATGGTCGATGACGGCAAGGTTTTGCTCGACAACAGCGGCGCCGATATGTGGGTTGTCCAGCAGAACACGCTCGGACCCTACGCGGAATCCTCCAGCGTCAATGACGACATCTATCGGATGATCCTTGCGATTCCCGGCGTCGCGCGGGTCGCTAACGTAACCTATCTGACCATGCAGGTTCGGAAAGGAAACTCGGACGTGAGGGCCATGGTGGTGGGCATCGCGCCGGGAGACATGGCGACGCCCGGCCGCCCGCCGTTTCTTGTCGCGGGGCGGCAGATCACGCGCAGTCACTACGAGGCGGTGGCCGATGTCGCTACGGGGTTTTCCCTTGGGGATACGATCACTATCCGCCGAAACCGCTATACCGTCGTGGGCCTCACGCGGCGGACGGTGTCGTCGGGTGGCGACCCGATGGTCTTCATTCCGCTGAAGGACGCGCAGGAAGCGCAATTCCTCAAGGACAACGACGCGATCGTCCGCCAGCGGCGGCGCACCAGCGAAAATCCGGAGTTCAACCGGCCCTGGGTGCCTGGCCTGCTGGATTCAGTGATCGCCCTGCAAAACAGCAACCCTTACGTCAACGCCGTTCTGATCCGGCTCAAACCCGGCTATGACCCGGAACGGATCGCAACCGACATAGCAAGGTGGAAGCGGCTGACGGTTTATACGCGACCCCGGATGGAAGAGATTCTGATCGGGAAACTCATCGCGACATCCGCCAAGCAGATCGGCATGTTCCTGGCCATCCTGGCCGTCGTCAGCGCCGCCATCGTCGCTTTCATCATCTACACGCTCACCATGGACAAGATACGCGAGATCGCCGTGCTGAAATTGATCGGCACGCGCAATCGCACCATCGCGTCGATGATCTTGCAGCAGGCCGTCGTGCTGGGGCTGATCGGCTTCGTCGTCGGCAAGATCACGGCGACCTTCGCGGCCCCTCTCTTTCCGAAGTTCGTCCTGCTTCTTTCCGTCGATACGATGATCGGGCTGATCGCCGTCATCGCCATATGCGCGCTTGCCAGCGTCGTCGCCATCCGCATGGCGCTCAAGGTCGATCCCGCCGAGGCGATCGGAGGCTGAAATGGCCGGCGGCGGGATCCTCATCGAAAAAGTCAGGAAGCGCTATGGCAGCGGCGACACCGCCGTCGATGCCCTGAAAGAGGTCAACATGCGGGTCGCACCCGGCGAGGTGGTCGGCCTGATCGGCCCGTCGGGGTCGGGCAAGAGCACGTTGCTTAAGGCTCTGGGCGCCGTCATCGACCCGAGCGGGGGGCGTATGACGCTCGGCGACGAGGTGATCTATGACGACGGCTGGAAAATCTCCGATCTTCGCGCGCTGCGACGCGACAAGATCGGATTTGTCTTCCAGGCGCCCTACCTCATCCCCTTTCTCAATGTCACCGACAATGTCGCCCTGCTGCCGATGCTGGCCGGCGTCCCCAACAACGCATCGCGCCAGCGCTCGCGTGAACTTCTGAAAGCGCTTGACGTCGAGCACCGCGCCAACGCCATGCCCTCGCAACTTTCTGGCGGGGAACAGCAGCGGGTCGCGATCGCGCGCGGCCTGGTCAATCGGCCGCCGGTCATTCTCGCCGACGAGCCGACGGCGCCGCTCGACAGCGTGCGGGCGCTGACCGTGATCCGCATTCTCAACAACATGGCCATCAAGTTTGGAACGGCCATCATCGTCGTGACGCATGATGAGAAGATCATCCCGACCTTCAAGCGCATTTATCACATCAGGGACGGCGTAACGCATGAAGAAGCAGGCGAGGGGCGCGGTTTCGAATGAGCGCGGCTCATCGCTCATCGTCACGCCGGAATAAGGAGTTCGCGCCTATGCACTTGAATTCATCGACGGCTTCGCCGCGTATCGGCACGAATATCAGAACGCATCGTCGCACGGCATGGGTCATGGTCATGATTGCTGGCGCAATGATGCAAGTGACAGGCGTACTGGCTCAGGGTTCAGACTCCAACATATCGCTGGCGGCCAAGGTTGCCGATGGGCGGCCGTGGAAAATGACGATGGAAGATGGTCGTCCCGGCATCCTTGTCCTTTTTCAGAATGGGACGGGCAAGATGACGGGCGGACCCATGGAGTTGACGCCAAAATGGCGATCGACGCCGGATGGTCTTTGTCTCAAGCCGGGAGCGCTGCTTCCTGAGCGCTGCGTGCAATTGGTTCGCAGCAGTAATGGATATGTCGGGCTTCAAGAGGGCAAGCAGGCCTTCAAACTGGAGCGGTAATATGCGTTGCCCGAATGTATAATTCGATGGGAATAGCCTTTGCCGTGGTGGTCCGATGGACGATCTGGCCTGTCGTAGCCGTTGGCGTATCAGCATGCGCTGCGAGACCCGACCCGAGTTCCTTGACTGTCGGACATGAAATATCGGAGCCATACCGAACGGTGACGGTCATTACCGCAACGGATCGTCAACGAGATCCCGCCGGTATCGGATACACCGCCAGAAGATCGCCGCAATTGCAGTTCGAGCGCTTCACCCTTGCGATACCACCAGGGCGTAAGGATCTGGGTAAGGCCCAACCGCAAATGCCAGCTAGTTTCACGCAAACATACCCCATCGCGAAACGCGAGACGCTCACCAACAAGGACATCAATATAGCGGACGATGTCCTTATCTATGTCCATGGATACAATTACAGCTTTCAGGAATCTCTGTTTCAGCTCGCGGAGGTCGTTGCGGACGGTGAGTTGAGAGAAGTTCCGATTCTTTTTAGCTGGCCATCCGAAGGGTCTGTTACCGGATACGTTGCCGACAAGGATGCCGCGACATACGCACGGGATGATCTGGTGGAATTGCTAGGTTATCTTAAAAGTCGGCGCTCAAACGCGAATATCACGCTGTTTGGGCACAGCATGGGAGCGTGGCTGGTTGTCGAGGCGCTTCGCCAACTCAAGCTTTCAGGTCACGACGACGCGCTTCGCCAAATAAACCAGGTGGTGTTGGCTGCTCCGGATATTGATATCGATCTTTTCAAGCGTCAGGTCGAAACGATTGGCCCGTTGGCGCGCCCTGTCATCGTACTCAATTCCACTGATGATCGGGCGCTTGCCATCTCGCGCCGTATTGGCGGTTTTCGCGTGCGAATGGGCTCGATTGGTGAGGATAGTGCCGTTGTCCAGGAGATGATCGCCAAAAAAGCGATCCGAGTGATCGATCTGTCGATGCTGCCCGCTCCCGACGGAGCGAACCACAATCGCTTCATCAAGCTGGCGGAAATCTTATCGAGGTCGGGGAGGAGAAGGAAAACGCTTTTAGAGAATGGTCTGGATGGCGCATTAGTGCATGATCCCGAAAGGTGGGAACCGGTTTTCGGACAAGATCATGCTCAAATAATAAGATGAGCGACGGGTCTGGTTCAACGCAGTTGAATCAGACCCTGGTGCGCAACCATTGCAAAATGCATGATGCGCGCCCTCGAAGTCTCCCGGGCTTCAGGCGAACGTCATCGCTATCCCGGCCGTGGCGCTGAAGGCGACGACGACGAGCGGAGGGGTACGCCAGGCGAC
>JBDHSY010000098.1:0-8681 GCA_039808405.1 Xanthobacteraceae bacterium | reverse complement strand
GTGAAATATGGCCTGAAGCGTTCACCGGAACGTGAGAAAATCCCCAACACAGAGGACAGTATGGCAGGAACGGTTGAACAGAAGCTCGCATCGCTTGGCATCACGCTGCCCGAGCCGACGAGCCCGCAGGCAAATTATGTCCCGTTCGTCCGCTCCGGCAATCTGCTGGTGATGTCCGGACAGGTCTGCGCCGGCGCCGACGGCAAGCTGGTCGCCAAGGGCAAGCTGGGCGCCGGCGTCTCTGTCGAAGAGGGCCAGGCCGCCGCCCGCGCCTGCGCCGTCAACCTGCTGACCCAGGTCAAGGCCGCCCTCGGCGACCTCGACAAGGTGGCGCGCGTGGTGCGCCTCGGCGGTTTCATCAATTCGGCGCCGGATTTCCTCGAAGGCCCGAAAGTGCTCAACGGCGCCTCCGACCTGATGGTCGCCGCGTTCGGCGACAAGGGCCGCCACGCCCGCACCACCGTCGGCGTCGCGGCGCTGCCCGGCGATGCCTCGGTCGAGGTGGACGCCATCTTCGAGGTCGCCTGAGCGGCGCGGCGATGCGCGCGCCCGACTGGCTGACGGCGCGGCCGGTGGCCCACCGCGGGCTGCATCAGGCCGCGCGCGGCGTCATCGAGAACATGCCGGCGGCATTCGACGCCGCGATCGCCGGCGGGTTCACCATCGAGACCGACCTTCAGCTCTCGGCCGACGGCGAGGCCATGGTCCACCACGACCATGGCCTCGGCCGGCTGACCGAGGGCGAAGGGCTGTTGCGGGCGCGGACCGCCGCCGAGCTGAAGCAGGTCGCCTTCAAGGCGACGTCCGAGCGGATGATGACGCTCGGGGAATTCTGCGACCATGTCGGCGGCCGGGTGCCGCTCCTGATCGAGTTCAAGAGCCATTTCGACGGCGACCGCCAGCTTGCCCACCGGGTCGCCAAAGTGCTCGCCGGCTACCGCGGGCCGGTGGCGCTGATGTCGTTCGATCCCGACCAGGTGGTGGCGATCCGCGACATCCTGCCGGACCGTCCGCGCGGCATCACCGCCGAACGCCACTACCGCGACCCGGAATGGGCGCCGCTGCCCCCGCAGGCGCGCCGCGCCATGATCGGGCTGCGCCACGGCTTCCGCACCCGGCCGCATTTCGTCGCCTACCGGGTCGACGACCTGCCGGCGCCGCCGCCATGGATCGCCCGCCATATTTTCGGCTGCGCCCTGCTCGGCTGGACGGTGCGCACGCCTGCGCAGCGCGCCCGCGCCGCCCGCTACGCCGACCAGATGATTTTTGAGGGGTTTGTCCCGTAACCTGACGCCTGACGTTTGTCCCATGGCTTGACGTAACCCGGGACGAGGCCGATCTGTAGGGCATGCCCCGAACCGGCCGGACCGCCACGCAAACGACGCCCGCATCCGAGATCGTGCTGGAGGCGGTCGGCGCCGTCGACCAGATCGACAAGGCCGACTGGGACGCCTGTGCCGCGCCACCAGGAACGGCTTACAATCCCTTTGTTTCCCACGACTTTCTTGCCGCCGCCGAAAACTCCGGCTCGGCCGTGCCGCGCGCCGGCTGGGCCGCGCGCCACCTCGTGGCGCGGCAGGACGGAACCATCGTCGGCGTCGTGCCGTGCTACCTGAAATCGCACTCCAAGGGCGAATACGTGTTCGACCATGGCTGGGCCGACGCCTATATGCGCGCCGGCGGCGCCTATTATCCAAAGTTGCAGGCGGCGGTGCCGTTCACCCCGGCGACCGGCCCGCGGCTGTTGGTGCGCAACGGCGCCGACACGGCCGAGGTGCGCACCGCGCTGGCGCGCGGCCTGATCGGCCTGTGCAAGGCGACGCAAGCCTCGTCGGTCCACGTCACTTTCGCCCGCGAGGACGAGTGGCGCTTCCTCGCCGGCCATGGCTTCCTGCAACGCACCGACCAGCAGTTTCACTGGCACAACCACGGCTTCGCCAGTTTCGACGACTTCCTCGCCACCCTTAATTCGCGCCATCGCAAGGCGATCCGCCGCGAGCGCCGCGAGGCGCTGGCCGACGGCATCACCATCCACCACCTCACCGGCGAGGCCATCACCGAACAGGCGTGGGACGCCTTCTTCGCGTTCTACATGGAGACCGGCTCGCGCAAATGGGGACGGCCCTACCTCACCCGCGAGTTCTTCTCGCTGGTCGGCGAGACGATGCGCGACCATGTGCTGCTGGTGATGGCCAAGCGCGCGGGACGCTGGATCGCCGGCGCCATCAACTTCATCGGCTCCGATACGCTCTACGGCCGCAACTGGGGCGCCATCGAGCACCACCCGTTCCTGCATTTCGAGGTCTGCTACTATCAGGCCATCGACTTCGCCATCGCCCGCGGCCTAAAGGTGGTCGAGGCCGGCGCGCAGGGCGAGCACAAGATCGCGCGCGGCTACCTGCCGCAGACCACCTACTCCGCCCACTACGTCGCCGATCCGGCCTTGCGCCGCGCGGTCGCCCATTATCTCGAAGGCGAGCGCGCCTATGTCGCCGAGGCGGTGCGCGACCTGGCCGAAGCCGGCCCCTTCCGCAAAGGCGACGGCGCATCCGGCGCTTGACCGCGCCCGCGCGCCCCGCGAAAACTGGCTCCGCAACAGCGGGAGCGATCATGGCCAGTTACGACCCCAACAACATCTTTGCAAAAATCCTGCGCGGCGAACTGCCGAGCTACAAGGTCTTTGAGGACGACCACACCTTCGTGTTTCTCGACATCATGCCGCGCTGCCCCGGCCACACGCTGGTGATCCCCAAGGCGCCGGCGCGCAACATCCTCGACATCGGCGTGGACGATTTTGCCCATGTCGCGCGCACCGCGCACAAGGTCGCCCACGCGGCCATGACGGCGTTTGCCGCCGACGGCGTGATCGTCGCGCAGTTCTCGGAAGCCGCCGCCGGGCAGGAGGTCTATCATCTGCACATGCACGTCATGCCGCGCTTCAACGGCGTCGAGCTGCTGCCGCCCGCGACCCGCAAGGAGGATGCATCCGTGCTGGCCGACCACCAGCGCAAGCTGATCGCGGCGCTCGGCGGCTAGATGACCGCCGACGCCCCGACCGACGGCGACTTCGGATTCGCATCCGACGACGACGTGCCGATCCAATATATGGCGCGCACGCGCGCCTATTACGCCGCCATCGGCTACACCACGCCCTACCGCTGGGCGCACCATACCGACGCGCCGTTCACGCAGCTTGCGAGGCCGCTCGGGGAGACACGGGTGGCGCTGGTCACCACCGCTGCTCCGTTCGACCCGGCCAGGGGCGATCAGGGGCCGGGCGCGCCCTACAACGGCGCTGCAAAATTCTTCGCGGTCTATGACGGCGACGTGACGGAGCCGCACGACGTGCGCATCTCCCACATCGCCTACGACCGCGCCCATACCACGGCGACCGACAGCGGCACCTGGTTTCCACTGCCGGCGCTGCACCGCGCCGCCGCTAGCGGCCGCATCCGGCTTGGGCCCCGCTTCTTCGGGCTGCCGACCAATCGCAGCCACCGCATCACGCTCGAGCAGGACGTGCCGGAGTTGCTCGGGCGCTGCCATGCCGATGGCGTCGAGGCCGCCGTGCTGGTGCCGAACTGTCCCGTCTGCCACCAGAGCGTCGCTCTGGCGGCGCGGCATCTGGAGGCGAACGGCATCGCGACCGTGGTGATGGGTTGTGCCAAGGACATCGTCGAGCACGCGGCCGCGCCGCGCTTTCTGTTCAGCGACTTTCCGCTCGGCAACTCGGCCGGCAGGCCACACGATGTCGCCTCGCAGGATTTGACGCTGGAGCTGGCGCTGCGGCTCCTTGAAACCGCACCCGGCCCGCGCACCACGATGCAGTCGCCGCTACACTGGGCGGCGAGCGCGGCCTGGAAGCGCGACTACAACAACGTCGAGGCGATGAGCGCGGAAGATCTGGCGCGGCGGCGGCGCGATTTCGACGCGCAGAAGGCGGCGGCCAAATCCACCGCCGGCGCGGGGCCTTAGAATAGACCATAGGCTGTTCGCCATGGCCGGTTTATCCCGGCCATGACGAGGGTGGAGATAACGCCGCATCCGGCCGAACGATATCGGCAGCGACTTCATCGCCGCCGATATCTGTCGGGCGAACCGAAGGCTCAGACCTTCGCCGGCTCCTTGGCCGCGCCCTTGGGGCCGGACTTCGGCTTGCGGGCCGCCGCGCGCTTGCGGGCGCCGGGTGGCAGCTTGTCGGGTTTCGGCGTCACCGGCCCATCGAGGAACTCGAAGCCGATCTTGTCCTCGCCGGCCTCGCCCTTGACCATCACCACGCGGACGTGGCCGCCGCCCTTGAGCTTGCCGAACAGCACCTCGTCGGCCAGCGGCTTCTTGATGTGCTCCTGGATCATCCGGCCCATCGGGCGGGCGCCCATCTGCTCGTCGTAGCCGTGCTCGATCAGCCACGCCTTGGCCGGCTCCGACAGTTCGATGGTGACGTCGCGGTCGGCCAGCTGCGCCTCGAGCTGCAACACGAACTTCTCGACCACCATGCCGATCACCTCGGAGTTGAGGTGACCGAACGAGACGATGGCATCCAACCGGTTGCGGAACTCCGGCGCGAACAGGCGGTTGATCGCCTCCTGATCGTCGCCCTCGCGCTTGGAGCGGGTGAAGCCGAACGCCTGCCGCGCAAGGTCCGCGGCGCCGGCATTGGTGGTCATGATCAGGATGACGTTGCGGAAGTTGACCTGCTTGCCGTTATGGTCGGTCAGCTTGCCGTGATCCATGATCTGCAACAGCACGTTGTAGAGGTCCGGGTGCGCCTTCTCGATCTCGTCGAGCAGCACCACGCAGTGCGGATGCTGATCGACGCCGTCGGTCAGAAGCCCGCCCTGATCGAAGCCGACATAGCCCGGAGGCGCGCCGATCAGCCGCGACACGGTGTGGCGCTCCATGTACTCCGACATGTCGAAGCGCAATAGTTCGACGCCGAGCGAGGCCGCGAGCTGCTTGGCCACTTCCGTCTTGCCGACGCCGGTCGGGCCGGAGAACAGGTAGGAGCCGATCGGCTTCTCCGGCTCGCGCAGGCCCGCGCGGGCCAGCTTGATGGCGGAGGACAGCGATTCGATCGCCTTGTCCTGGCCGAACACCACGCGCTTCAGCGTCGTTTCCAGATGCTGCAGCACCTCGGCGTCGTCCTTCGACACGCTCTTCGGCGGAATCCGCGCCATGGTGGCGATGGTGGTCTCGATCTCCTTGATGCCGATGGTCTTCTTGCGCTTGCTCTCGGGCACCAGCATCTGCGCCGCGCCGGATTCGTCGATCACGTCGATCGCCTTGTCGGGCAGCTTGCGGTCGTGGATGTAGCGCGCGGAGAGATTGACGGCCGCCTCGATGGCATCGTTGGTGTATTTGAGCTTGTGGTAGTCCTCGAAATAGGGCTTGAGCCCTTTCAGGATACCGATGGCGTCGTCCACCGACGGCTCGTTGACATCGATCTTCTGGAAGCGCCGCACCAGCGCGCGGTCCTTCTCGAAGTGCTGACGGTATTCCTTGTAGGTGGTCGAGCCCATGCAGCGGATGCTGCCCGAGGCCAGTGCCGGCTTCAGCAGGTTCGACGCGTCCATCGCGCCGCCGGAGGTGGCGCCGGCGCCGATCACGGTATGGATCTCGTCGATGAACAGGATGGCGCCGGGGTGCGCTTCCAGCTCCTTGATGACCTGCTTCAACCGCTCCTCGAAATCGCCGCGGTAGCGCGTGCCGGCCAGCAGCGTGCCCATGTCGAGCGAGAACACCGTGGCGGTGGACAATACCTCCGGCACCTCGCTGTCGACGATGCGCTTGGCGAGCCCTTCGGCGATCGCGGTCTTGCCGACGCCGGCCTCGCCGACGAACAGCGGGTTGTTCTTCTGCCGGCGGCACAGCACCTGGATGGCGCGGCTGATCTCGGCGTTGCGGCCGATCACGGGATCGATCTTGCCGTCGCGCGCCTTCTTGTTGAGGTTGACGCAATAGGCTTCCAGCGCGTCGCCCTTCTTCTTGGCGTCGTCGCCGCCCTTGGTCTCGGTCTCCTCGTCGACGCCGCGCACCGGCCGCGCCTCGGACACGCCGGGGCGCTTGGCAATGCCGTGGCTGACATAGTTGACCGCGTCGTAGCGCGTCATGTCCTGCTCCTGCAGGAAATACGCGGCATGGCTCTCGCGCTCGGCGAAGATCGCGATCAGGACGTTGGCGCCGGTCACCTCCTCGCGGCCGGAAGACTGCACATGGATCACCGCGCGCTGGATCACGCGCTGGAAGCCGGCGGTCGGCTTGGCGTCGTCGGAGCCGTCGGTGACGAGGTTCTCGAACTCGGTCTCGAGGTAGTTGACGAGGCTGCCGCGCAGCTTGTCGAGATCCACGCTGCAGGCGCGCATCACCGCGGCGGCGTCGGAATCGTCGATCAGGGCCAGGAGCAGGTGTTCGAGCGTCGCATACTGGTGATGGCGTTCGTTGGCGATCGCCAGCGCGCGATGCAGGGATTGTTCAAGGCTATGGGAAAACGTCGGCATTCGCGTCCTCTATGGCCCCCGCCAAAACAAGGTTCCGTCCGATCCGAAAAACCGCTGCTCCTTACTTTCAGATCATCTCGTGTTTCAGGTCATTTCGTGGCGCCGCCGGCGCCGGTGATTCAAGCCTACTTCTTTTCCATCACACATTGCAAAGGATGTTGGTGCTTGCGGGCGAAATCCATCACCTGCGTCACTTTGGTCTCGGCGATCTCGTAAGTGTAGACGCCGCACTCGCCGATTCCGTGGTGATGAACGTGCAGCATGATCTTGGTGGCCGATTCCGGATCCTTCTGGAAGAACCGTTCCAGCACATGGACGACGAACTCCATCGGCGTGTAGTCGTCGTTGAGAATCAGGACGCGGTACATGTTGGGCCGCTTGGTGCGCGGCTTGACCTTGGTGATGACCGAAGTGCCCGGTCCCCCGGTCCCGCCGGGCCGGCCCTCACCGTTACCGAGGACGGGGCGCGAGGCGGCCTGCGCCTCCGCACGCCAGATCGATGCTCCGGAATATGACAACATGTCCCACATGGCTCATACGCTTGCGATCCTCGAAAGGTCCCGACCGGCTGCTGCCGGCGCCTCCCCAGGCGATCACCAGCAGAATATGGGGACGCGGTCCCCCGCTGCAGGCAGCCTCTCCGCGTGGTCCCAAAGCACTTGCCAAAGCACTTGAACGACAGCGTTCAGACACCAGGGTCCACTCGCCGACGCTCCCGGTAGCAGCATGGCGGCACCCACCCGCGCGCCCCGCGCCGTCGCCGGCGGCGTCCGACCCTCGGAATCCTGCACGGTTAACGCTTCCTATGCAAGTTGAATGAATGCAGGGGGTTGGCGTTCAGCAGGCGTTGACGACGAATCGAGAGCCGGTGCCGCGCCCGCCGGCAATCCGTCGGTCTACCTGTTTTTCTCTGCACGACTTTACCGCCTGTTTATCGGCCACCGGCGAAATCGCCGTACGTCGAAAACTCCGGGCGTTTGCCCGATTTCAGAATGACCGCCATGGCGCCGATTGCCGCACGCCCTCGTCCGTCGGAACCGCCCCCGCCACCGGTTGGCGGCCGGCCGGGGTTCGGCCGCGTCTCCCAGCGGTGCATGTCCACCATCCCTTGTCGGCCGGCCGCTCGCAGCGGCGGCCTTTGGAACGGATCAGCCTCATGACCTCCCTGTTCCGCACCCGCCTCGCCCGCTCCTTCCGCGCCTTCCGGCGCGCCCAGCGCGGCAACGTCGCCATCATGTTCGCCATTGCGATCGTGCCCATCATCGGCCTGGTCGGCGCCGCGGTGGACTACAGCCGCGCCAACGCCGCCCGCTCGGCATTGCAGGCCGCCCTCGACGCCACCGCGCTGATGATCTCGCGCGAGGCCGCCGGGCTGTCGGAGGAAGAGATCACACGACGCGCACAAGCCTATTTCGAGTCGCTCTACAACCATTCCGATGCCAGCATCGCGCCGCTCGACGTCCACTACACGCCGAACTCGGGCAATGGCGCGAGCGTGTCGATCAGCACCAGCGGCTCGATCCAGACCGCCTTCATGAAGGTGGCGGGCTTCCCGACCATCGGTTTCGGCAGCAGCACCTCGACGAAATGGGGCGCGGCGCGGCTGCGCGTGGCCATGGCGCTCGACATCACCGGCTCGATGGAGCAGGGAAGGAGCAGTCCGACCAAGCTCCAGGCCATGAAGGCCGCGGCCAAGGATCTGGTTGATACCCTCAAAACCTCGGCCACGACGACCGACGACGTCTATATTTCCATCGTTCCCTTCAACGTCATGGTCAACGTCGGCAAGGACAAGGTCGATGCCGACTGGATCGACTGGACGGAATGGGAGGCGGAGCCCGCGATCCTCAACCCCGCCGTCGTCATCGACAGCAAGAACGACACCAGGGGCAAAAAGCCCGACGACTGGGACTTCGTCGGTCCGGGTTCAGCTTGCCCGTTCACCAAGTCCAGTCACGGGTTCACCTGTACCAACAGCACGATCCCTGAATCCGGCAGCGCAAAAGGCATGATCTGCCCCGGCACGGACGATGGCAGCAAACTCCCTTACAAAGCCAGTATCTCCTACAATGGCTGCTACGACAGCAAGGAAAACGGCACCGGCTCGATGACCCAGGAGAGCACCGGCCGCAACGCGAGTTGCGACGGCATGAGCCGTTGCACTTGCAAGGGCAGCGGGAGGAA
>JBDHSY010000097.1:0-8693 GCA_039808405.1 Xanthobacteraceae bacterium | reverse complement strand
CGCTGCGCGCGGCGTTCGCGGTGGCGCTCAGCGGCAAGCAGGTCGCGGTGGTGGTGCCGACCACGCTGCTGGCGCGCCAGCACGCCAAAACCTTCATGGAGCGTTTCCGCGGCTTTCCGGTCAACATCGCGCAGGCCTCGCGGCTGGTCAGCGCCAAGGAACTGAAGGCGACCAAGGCGGGACTGGCCGACGGCTCGGTCGATATCGTCGTCGGCACCCATGCGCTGCTCGGCAAGACCATCAAGTTCCGCGACCTCGGTCTCGTCATCGTCGACGAGGAGCAGCATTTTGGCGTTGCGCACAAGGAGCGGCTGAAGACGCTGCGCGCCGAGGTGCATGTCCTGACGCTGACGGCGACGCCGATCCCGCGCACGCTGCAACTGGCGTTCTCCGGCGTGCGCGACCTGTCGATCATCGCCTCGCCCCCGGTGGACCGCCTTGCGGTGCGCACCTTCGTCGCTCCGTTCGATCCGTTGATGGTGCGCGAAGCCCTGTTGCGTGAGCGCTATCGCGGCGGTCAGGCGTTCTATGTCTGCCCGCGCATCGACGATCTTGCCGAGGCGAAGGACTTTCTCGACAAGAACGTGCCGGAGGTGAAGGTGGCCGTCGCGCATGGCCAGATGCCGGCGGCAACCATCGAGGACATCATCTCGGCCTTCTACGACGGCAAGTACGACGTGCTGCTGTCGACGACGATCGTCGAATCCGGCCTCGATATCCCGACCGCCAACACGCTGATCGTGCACCGCGCCGACATGTTCGGGCTGGCACAGCTTTACCAGTTGCGCGGCCGGGTCGGGCGCTCGAAGCTCAGGGCGTATGCGCTGTTCACGCTGCCGGACAAGCACAAGATCACCGCGCAGGCCGAGCGGCGCTTGTCCGTGCTGCAATCGCTGGAGACCATCGGCGCCGGCTTTCAACTGGCCTCGCACGACCTCGACATCCGCGGCGCCGGCAACCTGTTGGGCGAGGAGCAGTCCGGCCACATCAAGGAGGTCGGCTTCGAACTCTACCAGTCGATGCTGGAGGAGGCGATCGTCAACCTCAAGGCCGGCATCAGCGAGCCGGTTGCCGACCGCTGGTCGCCGCAGATCACGCTCGGCATGCCGGTGATGATCCCGGAGGACTATGTCGCCGATCTGCCGGTGCGGCTGTCGCTCTACCGCCGCCTCGCCGATCTCGACAGCGACGAGGAGATCGCCGCCTTCGCCGCCGAGATGCGCGACCGCTTCGGGCCGCTGCCGGACGAGGTGCGCCACCTGTTCAAGGTCGCGGCGATCAAGAATTACTGCCGGCGCGCCAACATCGAGAAGGTCGAGGCCGGGCCGAAGGGCGCGGTGATCGCCTTCCGCGACAACGCCTTTGCCGAGCCGGAGCGGCTGGTCGCCTTCATCCGCCGCCACGGCGAGGCGGCACGGGTGCGTCCCGACATGAAGGTGGTGTTCTTCCAGGTGTGGGACAGCGCCGAGGCGCGCGTGGCTGGCACGACGGAGATCTTGCGCGAGCTCGCCGAGCTTGCCGGCGGTCGCAAGGCGGCGTGAACGATCTTGCTACGAGGCGGCGCGCGCGCCGTCGCGGCCCGCCTCGATGCGCGCGACGAGCGTCGCCGCGCTGTCGCCCGGTTGCAGCGTCGCGGTTGCGACCTGAACCTCGGTGCGCTGGTTCGGCGAGGAGCTGAGCACGCTGTAGCGCAGCACGCTGGCGAGCCGCCGGGCGATCTGCTCGGCGTTGTTGCCGTCGGTGCCGGCAAAGGCCATCATGATCGCGCCGTCGGCGCTGAGCGACGCGAAATCGGTGCGCCGCATCAGGCGGCCGACGATGCGCGCGGCGTCGATCTGCTCGCGCTGCCGCGAGGATTCCAGCACCAGCCGCACCAGCGACAGCGCCGCCTTGCGCTGCCCGGCCTCGCCGACGGCGGCGGTCAGGTCGCGCTCGAACGCCTCGGTGGTCAGGAGGCCGGTGCGCGGATCGAGCAGGCCGTTGGCCTCGATCACCTTGAGCATGCGGATCAGCCGCGCCTCGAAGGCGTGCAGGCGGATCAGCAGCGCCGCGCGCTCGGCGACCTCCCTGGGGTCGCCCGGCGCAAACTCCAGATAGGGCAGCGTATAGGCCGCGCCGGCGTCCACCACCTCGGGCGACACCAGGACCGGCAGATTTCGGAAACGGGGATCGTCACCGAGCACGCCGAGAAAACCGTCGACGACGCGCGAGGTAAAGCCCTCGCCGATCACCACGCCGTCCACCTCGCGCACGTTGAGGTGTTTTGCGGCGGCATCGACGCTCAAGGCCCCGACCACACCGAGCCGCACGCCGAGCGCGACTGAGAGCGCGGGAAAGCAGGCGCCGCGCCCCATCAGCAGCACGCTCGCATCCAGCAACGGATCGGTTGCGGGCAGCGGCACCGGGCGGCCGGCAAGCCGCCGCAGCACGGTGCCGTGCAGGCTGCGGACCCGCAGCGCCGAGCGCAGCCGCGCCTCGAGCCGTTCGGCGACCTTGCCCTGCGGGGCGAACGGAAGAACGTTGTCGGCGCAGGGCGGCTCCGCGCCGATGGCGATCAGCGGCACATACGGTTCGAGTGTCGCGACATACGTTGCCAGCGCATCGAGCCGCGCCATCGTCTCCGGCGTGACGACCGCCACCACCGCCGCCGCCGGTGTCGCCTCGATCAGGCGATGAGCGTCGTCCCACGCGGCGTCGATCCGTCCGGGCAATTCGGGCAGTTCAAAACCGGCCGGCGGCGCAAAGCGGGCGATCCCGGAAATGACAACGACGGTGCCCTGAGACGGCATGGCAGACCCTCGATGCGAATGGCTGAGACTATCGCGTTGTCGAGCGAAGCGGAAACCGGCCTTCGCCGGGCCCTAGCCGGCTCCGGCCGGGCGACGGCCGGTTCGCGTTAAGAAAACGCGTCAAAACAACAGCCTGGAGCTTTGTATTCCATCAAAATCAAAGATGTTTCTATGCAAATGAGGCGCGAAAGATCGCGGCCGGCATCCATTTCGCCTGAACGTCGTTAATACGGGGTCAACGGGGCTGCGTCCTCGCCGGCGCGGCCGTGGCCGCGAAACGCCTCGGCGACGAGCGGATTGAGCCCGAGATCGATCAGCGCCTTGCGGGTGCGCACGCGGTCGGCGGCGTGGCCGGCGAGGCGCTGGCCGGTCAGCCGGTCCGGCACCGCGGTCAGCGTGGTGTCGGCAGGCAGCATGCGGCTCCAGACGTCGAGTTCGCGCGCACGGAACCGGTAGCCGCCGATGCCGATCACGCCGGCCGGCGGCGCGGTGACGATCAGGCCGCCCGCCGCCTGTCGCGCGGCGTAGCCGGTATCGACCTCGGCGAGGGCGCCATCCTCCGGCGGGGACGCCGCATGATAGGCGGCGACCGGCACCATCGGGCCACCGAGCGCGAGCGTGCCATGCGCCGTCAGCCGCATGTCGTCGGAGGCTGCCGCAAGCGGCGCAGGCCGCCCGTCGGCGCCGCGCCGGGCTGCCGCAAGGCCGATCTCGCCGAACAGCGCCACGTCGGTGAAGGCCGCGACACCATCCCAGGCCGGACCCGCCGCGGCCTGCTCGGGCGCGCGCCACAAGCCGACGACATGGCGCACCGCCGGCGCCTGCGCGGCCAGCTCCAGCGCCACGGGTGCCGGCGCGACCAGCACGTCGCAGGGCGTCTCGGCGGTCTGGCGCAGCAGCACCTCCGCCGCAAACGGATGATGCAGCGTCAGCGTGCCGCCGGTCAGAAGCCACGTCACCAGCGAGGCCGCCAGCGTGCCGAACGACGACGGTGTGACGGCGGCGACGATCGCGGCGCGCTGCGGCAGCCGGCTTTCCAGATCGATGACGAGGCCACCGGCGATCAGCGCGGCGTGGCTGCGCGGCACCGCGCGCAGGCCGTCCGGCGTCACGTCGAACGTGACGATGGCGGCGCGCCGGACGTCGTCCGGCAGGGGCGTCACGGCCGGGTCGGGTGCCGGCATGTCGTCGAGCGGCACCATGCCGTCCGGCAGGCCGGCGCCGAAGCCGCAGACGTGGCGGATGGAAAAGGTCTCGGCCGCGGCGTTCATCGCGAGATCGGCGTGATCGACGCCGTCGATGGTGCCGCAGGCCACGATGGCGCGGGCGCCGACGGCATTGAGCGCCGTGGCGAGATCGGCCTGGCGCCACAGTTGCGGCAGCAGGGCCGCGACCAGCCCGACGCGGGAGGCAGCGAGAATGGCGAGGACGGCCTCCACGGTGTTGGGCAGTTGCAGCGCGACCACCGATCCTTGCGGCAGCCGCGCCTCGGCGAAATGCGTGGCCAGCGCGGCAATCGCCCGGTCGGCCTCGGCGTAGCTCAGCCGGCGCGGCACGGCTCCGGTGACGCGGGTCTTGTCGAGCGGATCGCACAGCGCGAGCCGGTCCGGCGCCTGCGCCAGCGTGCGCCGGAACAGGCCGTCGAGCGTGGGAAGAGCCATCGGCTCGGGCTGCGGCTGGTCGGTCATGGGTTCGCTTGCGGGCGGTGCCACCAGGTTTCGGGAAGCGCCCCGGTCAGGGCCGTGGTGGCTGGCCACTCTATCCGATTCCAGCGCGCCAGCCATTGGTGGCGCACGTTGAACAGCGGAATGGCGTAGGCGCCCGACATCAAGACGCGGTCGAGCGCGCGCACGGCGGCGACGAAATCGCCGCGGTCGCGGGCATCGAGCAGTTTTGCGATCATGGCGTCGATGGCCGGCTCCTTCGCGCCCATGTAGTTGCGCGTGCCGGGGGTGTCGGCGGCCGCGCTGCCCCAGTAGAACGCCTGCTCGTTGCCGGGCGACAGCGACTGGTCCCAGCGGTTCTGGATCATGTCGAAATCGTAGCCGAGACGGCGCTGGTCGAACTGCACGGCATCGACGGCGCGGATGTCGGCAACGATGCCGGCGCGCTTGAGGTTGCGGGCGAAGGCGAGCGCGATGCGCTCCTGGTCGCGCGTCGTCACCAGAATCTCGAAGACGAACGGCGCGCCGGTGGCGCGATGGCGCAGCACGCCGTCGTCCAGCGCGTAGCCCGCCTCCCGGAGCAGGGCCAGCGCCGCGCGCAACGCGGCGCGGTCGCGCCCCGAGCCGTCGCTCGCCGGCAGGCGGTAGCTGCCGTCGAGAATGTCGGGTCGCACGCGTGCCGCATAGGGGGCGAGCAGGGCGCGCTCGCGTGCGTCCGCCGGCCGGCGGTAGGCCGACAGTTCGGAGCCGGCAAAATAGCCGCCGTCGCGGGCATAAAGCCCGAAGAAGTAGTTGCGGTTGATCCACTCAAAATCGAACAGCCGGATCAGCGCGCGGCGCACGCGCGGGTCGGCGAACGGCGGCCGGCGGGTGTTGAACACCAGGTATTCGGACGGGTTCGGCGTGCCCGGCGTCGGCGTCGTGCGCAGCACCTCGCCGTTGCGCACGGCCGCGAAGTCGTAGCCCTCGTGCCAGCGCAGCGGCTCGCTCTCGATGCGGACGTCATAAAGGCCGCGCTTGAACGCCTCGAACAGGCCGTTGGCCTCGCGATAATAGTCGAGCCGGACCTCGTCGAAATTCCACAAGCCCCGATTGACCGGCAGGTCGCGGCCCCAGTAATCGGGGTTGCGCGTCAGCGTCACGCTCGCGCCGGGTCGAACGTCGGTCACGCGGTAGGGGCCGGAGCCGACCGGGGCGGCGAGCGAGGTGGCCTCGAAGGTCTCGGGATCGACCGCATGGCGCGGCAGGATCGGCATCAGGGCGAGGATCAGCGGCAACTCGCGGTCGCCGCTTTGTGCGAAGTCGAAGCGTACGGTCGTGGCGTCCGGTGCGAAGGCCCGCGCGACCTTGCCGTAATACAGGCGATGATTTGGACGGCCCCGGTCGCGCAACAGCCGCCACGAAAACAGGACGTCGTCCGCCGTCACCGGCGTGCCGTCGGAAAACCGCGCTTTTGGGTTGAGATGAAAACTGACATGGCTGCGGGCGTCGTCGGTGTCGATGCTGTCGGCGAGCAGGCCGTACAGGGTGAACGGCTCGTCCTGCCCCCGCGTCATCAGGCTCTCGACCACGTAGCCGCGCACCTGCTGCACCGCCGCGCCGCGCACGATGAACGGGTTCAGGCTGTCGAAGGTGCCGAGCAGCCCCAGCACCAGCCGGCCGCCCTTTTGGGCATCCGGGTTGGCGTAGGCCATGTGGGTGAAGGTTGCGGGCAGCGCCGGTTCGCCGTGCATGGCGATGGCATGGCGCGGGGCGGCAGCCGCAGGCATGCTGGCCCACGGCAGCAGCGCCATCGCGGCCAGGCAGCCGAAAAACGGCGCACGCAGGTGTGATTCGGCGAAAGGCACGGGCCGAGGCTAGCATGCCGGACGCCCGCCCCGGCGGTGGAACACGTCCCGCCGGACGCGTAAAATCGGCTTGCCGGCATTGATCTTTTCGTCCGCCGTTGTATTGAAGGCGGGCAGGGGACGGAGGCGAGCAGGGTGTCACTCTGCCGCCGCATTTGGTAACGAAACAGCGGCCCGGCAGGACTTTGCCCGTTGCGCGGTTTCGGTGCATTCCCGGTTCGCACTCTAAAGAGGGTTTCCGCAATGAATTTCCGTTTCTTGGCCGCGCAGGCTTCGCGGCGCGGACGCCTTGCCGCCGTGCTGGCGGCGGCGTCGCTGATCGCGGCAGGCGGTTTTGATGTGGCCCAGGCCCAGCAGCCGGCCCCGAAAGCCAAGGCCCCTGCAAAGAACGCCCAGAAGCAGGAGCCGGCTCCCCAGCAGACGCCGCCGGCACAGGGCCAGCCGCAGCAGGGCGCCGATCAGCAGGTGCAGCTCATCTATGCGCCGTGGACGAAGTTCTGCCTCAAGGGCCAGGACGCCAACGCCAAGCAGGTGTGCTTCACCGGCAAGGACGGCCGCATCGAGTCCGGTCAGCCGGTGATCGCCGCCGTCATCATCGAGCCGGAAGGCGAGCCGAAGAAGATTTTGCGCGTGACGCTGCCGCTCGGCATGCAGCTCGTCCATGGCACCCGCGTCATCGTCGACAGCAACCCGCCGCAGCAAAGTCCGTATGTGATCTGCTTCGCCAACGGCTGCATGTCGGACTACGAGGCGACGCCCGAGATGATCGCCAACATGAAGAAGGGCCAGAACCTGATCGTGCAGGCGATCAACGCCAACGGCGCGCCGCTGACGCTGCCGCTGCCGCTGGCCGAGTTCGCGAAGGCTTATGACGGTCCGCCGACCGATCCGAAGGTGTTCGAGGAGACCCAGAAGAAGCTGCAGGAAGAGTTGCAGAAGCGCGCCGCCGAGGCTCGCGCCAAGCTCGAGGCGCAGCAGAAGCCGGCCGAGGGCCAGCCTGCCAATCCGGCGCAGAAGTAGCAGGACCGGGCCTCGTCCCGCGACCGTCGATCATGCAAAGGACCGGGTTTCCCCGGTCCTTTTTGCTTGTACGAGCGTTTTCAAGCGAAGCATGCCCTCGGGCTTGACCCGAGGGTGGACGCCGGCCTACGCCGGCCATAGCGAACGGTTCAGCGTGTCAGTTCAGCGTGCTGTTGCGCGGGCGGTAGCCGCCGGCCTTGTCGCGCACAAAGATCTCGGCGACCTGCGAGTGTCGCACCGGCTCGCCGGAGTCGTCCGGCAGCAGGTTCTGCTCGGAGACGTAGGCGACGTATTCGGAGTCGGAATTCTCCGCGAGCAGATGATAGAACGGCTGGTCCTTGTGCGGCCGCATCTCCTCGGGAATCGACAGCCACCACTCTTCGGTGTTGGCGAATTCCGGGTCGATGTCGAACACCACGCCCCGGAACGAGAACAGCCGGTGACGAACGATCTGGCCGATCTGGAACTTGGCGGTACGCGTTTTAATCATGATGCGTCGATAGACCAGGATGGCGGCGGATGCTAGAGGCATTCGGCGCATACGCCCGGCCCCTCCCGTGCGCGGGCCGCCCTCTGCCGCGGTCCCGCCGCGATTGCCCCGACCCATCGATGATCGACGTCCTGAACCTTGCCCTGCCGTATTTCGGCTTGATTCTCATAGGCTTCCTCTGCGGTAAATACAAAAAGCTGCCGGAGGCGGGGCTCGCCTGGGTCAACTTCTATGTCCTGTATGTCTCGCTGCCGGCGCTGTTCTTCCGGGTTTTGTCCCGAACCCCGTTCGAGGAACTGAACAACCTGCCGTTCGTCGTGGCGACGACGCTTGCCACCGCGTCCGCCTACTTCGTGGCGCTGACGGCCTCGCGCCTGCTCCACGGCCTGCCGCTGCGGCAGGCGGCCATGGCCGGGCTGTGCGGCGGCTACGGCAATATCGGCTACATGGGCCCCGGACTGGCGCTGGCCGTGTTCGGCGCGAAGGCGGCGGCGCCGACGGCGCTGGTGTTCTGCTTCGACAACATCTTTCTGTTTTCCATCGTGCCGCTGTTCATGGCGCTGACCGACGGCCGCAAGGCGCCGCTGTGGCCCACGGTGCGGCGCGTGGTGCGCGAGATCGTGCTGCATCCGCTGATCGTCGCCACCTATCTCGGGGCCGCCGCCGCGGCGATCCATTTCGAGCCGCCGGCTGCGGTCGACGGCATGTTGCGTTTCCTCGAAAGCTCGGCTGCGCCGGTGGCGCTGTTCGTGCTCGGCGTCACCGTGGCGCTGCGGCCGTTCAAGGGGGTGCCGTGGGAGCTGCCGACCACCATCGCCGTCAAGCTCGAATATTTCAACCCCGGCAGCAGCGTCAAGGACCGCATCGCCCTGGCCATGATCGA
>JBDHSY010000096.1:0-8715 GCA_039808405.1 Xanthobacteraceae bacterium | reverse complement strand
GGCACGCGCAAGTCCTGATCGGTCACGGCGTCGTCAATCATCTGGAGCTTGCGGAACAAGCGGGCTTCAAGATCGGACGGGATGATGCGGGAACGAACATCGTCCACAAAGAAAGCCCGAAGCCAGTCGTCCCGAAAGCTTACGATCACAGGCTCACCTCAATAATGGGTATATGTACCACACTATAACTCATATCGCAAGGTGAAACCGCTCAACTGTCCGATCCGAACAGCTCATCGAACAGGTCGCCGAACCATCGCTCGAACACCTCGATCTCGGCTTCCGTTACCGGAACGGGGTCGGGCCAGTCGTCGGTGACGCTCCATGTGCTGAGGTCGTGCTTGGGCGGCCTGCCGGGGAACGGCCACGGATAGGGCTATAGCGTAAACGTAGTAATCATCGCTATCGCTCGTGGCCCGCCACTTCAGCCGCCGGTCACCGCACGCTTATCAGGCAGCATGGCAACCGCGACCGGCCGACCGTTCTACGACATCGCCGCGATTATCCTGGCCGTCGCCTTGGCCGAGAAGGGGTTTTGCCCGGTGATCAGGCGCCCGTCCGCTATGGCATGGGGCAGAAACGGCAGAAGCGCCTTCTCGTAGCGGGCGCCGCGGCGTTTCATCTCTGCTTCGGCGTTGTAAGGCACCTTGCCGGCGACGCCCGCCACGACCTCTTCCGCCCAGGCGAAGCCGGTGACCCGCTTGCCGGCCACCAGCAGCGTACCATCGGTGAGCTTGACGTTGAGAAGGCCGCAATAGCCGTGGCAGACGGACGCAACGATGCCGCCCTGCTCCCAGATCGTGCGGGTCAGTCGCTGCAATCCGGCGTCGTCGGGGAAGTCCCACATCACCGCATGGCCGCCGGTGAAATAGATCGCGTCGAATTGGGACGCGTCGATATCGTCGGGCCGCGCGGTCTGCGAGAGCAGCGCCATGCGAGCGGGGTCGTTCAGCCACGCCTTGGCCGATGCGTCGAGCAGCGGCCATTTCAGAGCGCGAGGCTCCAGCGGCGACCTCCCTCCGTCGGGGCTGACGATGCGCTGCTCGTATCCCTTGGCCTCAAAGATGTCGTAGGCGTGCGTCAATTCGGAAAGCCACAGGCCGGTCGGCTCGTTCGGATCGGCATAGTGGGACACGTTCGTGACCACGTGGAGAATGCGTCGGGTCATGTGATTGTCCTTCCCTTCGACACCTCGCCGGGCGGGCCTCGCTTCGAGGTCGCCGCCCGGTGCAGGTATTATGTCAGGTGTTCTCTTTTTCGGTTCAGCCAAGCGTGGCGGTCGAAGGACGGATATCGATGCAGACAATTCTTGGCGCCTCCGGCCAGATCGGGCACGAACTCGCGGTCCATCTCAAGCGCGACTTCACCGGCGATATCCGTTTGGTGAGCCGGAATCCAAAAAAGGTGAACGATACCGACCAGCTTCACAAGGCGAACCTGCTCGATGCCGGGGACACGCTGCGTGCGGTCGAAGGCTCGGACATCGTCTATCTCACTGCCGGGCTGCCGATGGATACCAGGCTGTGGGTCGAGCAATGGCCGGCGATCATGACGAACGTAATTGACGCCTGCGCCGCGCACGGGGCGCGGCTGGTGTTCTTCGACAACACCTACATGTATCCGCAGACCGACGAGCCGCAGACGGAAGAGACCAGGTTCCATCCCTGTGGCGAAAAGGGGCGCGTTCGCGCCGCCATCGCGCGAGACTTGCTCAAGGCGATGGACCAGAAGCGCCTGAGGGCGATGATTTGCAGGGCCCCCGAATTCTACGGACCCGGCAAGACGCAGAGCATCACCAACAGCTCCATCATCGAACCGCTGGCCCAAGGGAAGGCCGCGCGGGTGTTCCTGCGCGACGATACGCTGCGCAGCCTGATCTATACGCCGGACGCAAGCCGGGGCATGGCGCTGCTCGGCAACACGCCCGACGCTTACGGCCAGACCTGGCATCTGCCCTGCGACGACGACCGCCTGACCTATCGCGCGTTTATCGGACTTGCCGCCGCGCAGTTCGGCACGGCCCCGCGGTACCGGGTCCTCAAGCGATGGCAACTGCGACTGGCGGGCCTGTTCAGCAGGACCGTTCGGGACGCCGCGGAGTTGCTGCCGCGCTACGACGTCGACAACATCTTCGTCTCGGACAAGTTCAAGGCGCGGTTTCCGGCCTTTCGTGTCACGACGTTCCGTGAAGGTCTGGCCTTCATTCGGCACCAGCATCTCGTCCCGAACGATGGCGCAACCGGCAAGTGAGGGTGGCCACTGTACGCTTCTTCGCCGCAGGCGAAAGCGTCGGCGCCCTTACGCCGGCCCGACCACATATCGCCCGGACGGTGTCCGTTCGACGTTGAGCGGCACGCCGTAGAGGCCGGACAGCGCCTCGGCCGTCAGCACCGCCTTCACCGCTCCGGTCACGAAGCGGTTGCCGTGGCCGAGCACGGCGACGTGGTCGGCGATCTCGAAGGCGTGCTCGGGTTCGTGGGTCGAGAGCACGATCGCCAGTCCCTCCTGCGCCAGCGCCCGCACGGTGCGCAGCACGCGCACGCGGTTGCCGAGGTCGAGGCTCGCGGTCGGCTCGTCCATGAAGACGATGCGCGATTCCTGCGCCAGCGCGCGGGCGATGAAGGCGAGCTGGCGCTGCCCGCCCGAGATGCGGGTGATCTCGCGCGCGGCGAGGTCGGCGATGCCGAGCGTGCCGAGCGCCGCCATCGCCTTGTCGTAGTCGATCGGCCGCGGCCCGCCGAACGCGCCGAGATAGGCGGTGCGCCCCATCACCACAAGGTCGATCACGGTGTAGGCGAACTCGGTGGTGTGGGCCTGCGGCACATAGGCGATGCGCCGCGCGATGTCCTGCCGCGACAGCGTGGCAAGGGCGGCGTCGCCGACGGTGACGTTGCCGCCCAGCGGCGGCAGCAGCCCGAGCAGCGTCTTGAACAGCGTGGTCTTGCCGACGCCGTTGGGGCCGATCAGGCAGGTCACCGTGCCGGCGGCGCAGGCGAGCGACAGGCCGGAGGCGACCGTCTTGTCGCCGTAGCCGATGGCAAGTTGTCGCGCGGCAAGCACGGTCATGGCGCGACGATCCGGCGGCTGCGCGCCAAAAGCCAGACGAACATCGGTCCGCCGATGATCGCGGTCAGCACGCCGAGCGGCACCTCGATTGCGGCCGCGGTGCGGGCCAGCGTATCGACGACGATCATGAACGCGGCGCCAATCAGGATCGCCGCCGGCAATTGCCGGTCGAAGCGCGGCCCGACCATCATCCGCGCCATGTGCGGCACCATCAGCCCGACCCAGCCGATCACGCCGGAGATCGCCACCACGCTGGCGGTCGCCAGCGTCGCGCCGGCGATCACCACGGCGCGCAGCCGCGCCACCTCGACGCCGAGCGCGCGCGCCTCGTCGTCGCCGAGCGACAACACGCCGATGCGCCAGCGCAGCAGCAGCAGCGGGGCGACGCCGACCGCGACCGCCGGCAGCGTGGCCATCACGTCGCCGCCCTTGACGCCGGCGAGACTGCCGAGCAGCCAGAAGGTGATCGCGGGCAACTGGTCGTAGGGGTCGGCCAGCACCTTCACCAGCGAAATGCCGGCGCCGGCCAGCGCGCCGACGACGATGCCCGCCAGCACCAGCACGAGGATGTCGCCGCTGCTGCGCAGCATGCGCGACAGCGCCATCACCATCAGCACGATGGCGAGCCCGCCGCCGAAGCCGAACAGCTGGATCACCATCACCGGCATGCCGAGCAGGATGCCGACCACGGCGCCGAGCCCGGCGCCGGTCGAGACGCCGAGGATGTCCGGCGACACCAGCGGATTGCGGAACAGGCTCTGAAAGGCGGCGCCGGCGGCGGCGAGCGCGGCGCCGACCAGCACGGCGGCGACGATGCGCGGCAGGCGGATGTTGAACAGCACCGTCTCGACCGCGCCGTTGCCGCCACCGCCTGCAAGCCGTTCGCCGAGCGCCTTCAGCACCGTCAGCGGCGGAATGCGGTAGGGGCCGATGGTCGCCGCGACCAGCATCAGCACGACGAGAAAAATCGTCAGCAGGCCGAAGACGGTGGTGGTGCGCAGAGGCTGTCGCGTCATGGCTTGCGCGGGCCGAGCAGCTGCGCCAGCGCCTCGTCGTCGAGATCGACCTGGTAGAACAGGCGGTAGAAGCCGTGCACCTCCTCGTGCAGGTCGGCCTTGGCGTGGTCGGGATAGAAGGCGTGCATGAGCCAGATCAACCCGACCAGCCGGTTGACGGAGGGCGGGCCGTCGATGAAGCCGAACGGCAGCGTCGGCGCCAGATAGACGCGGCCGGCCGCGACCGCCGGCACGGCGGCCCAGATCGGCTTGTCGGCGACGGTGGCGGCAAAGCGCGGATCCATCGTCACCACGATATCGGGTCGCCAGGTCAGAAGCTGCTCGGGCGAGACGTTGACGATGCCGCCTTTCTCGCGCAGCCCGGTGACGACGTTGATGCCGCCGGCGCGCTCGACGATCTCGGTATTGATCGAGCCGCGCGAGCCGCTCTCGAGCCCTTCGGGGCCGCGCGCGAGATAGACTTTCGGGCGCCTGCCGTCCGGCAGCGCTTCGAGCACGCGGTCGACCCGTGCGAAGATCGCTTCCGCCGCCTGGGCCAGCGCCTCGCCGCGCTCCGTCACGCCGAGGATGTCGGCGAGCAGGCGGAACGCCGCCGGCGTGTTGGCGAAGCGTCCGTCGATCAGAAGATAGGGAATGCCGGTCTGCTGCTGGACGCGGTCGGCGAGCGAGCGATAGGTGTCGTTGATGGTGCCGAAGTCGATGACGAGATCGGGTTTGGCGGCGATCAGCCGCTCGAGGTTCAGCGTGTCGCCACGTCCCGACAGCCGGCCGAGTTCGGGCAGGTCGCGCGTGGCCGGCAGCAGGTAGGGGTTTTCGGGCGCGCGCGGGGCGCGCACCCAGCCGATCATCTTTTCCGGCGCAAGTACATAGAGCAGCGTCGAGGCGGGCGGGCCGGCGGCGAACACACGCGTGATCGTATCGGGCACCTCGACGGAGCGTCCCGCCGAGTCCGTCACCGTGCGCGCGACCGCCGGCACCGCCAGCGTGAGCAGGAGCGCCCCGCCGAGCGCGAGGCAGTTCAACGTCGCCCGGAACGAGATGCGGCTGCCCATGCCGGCCGGCGCCGTCAGCCGTCGATGGCGACGAGGACGTCGGAGGCCTTGATGACGGCGATCGCCGCGCCGCCCTTCTTCAGGCCCAGGTCGTCCACCGCCTCGTTGGTGATGGAAGCGGTCACGACCGCGCCGCCGATGTCGATGCGGACGTGCGAGGTGGTCGCGCCCTTGACGACATCGACGATGGTGCCCTTGAGCTGGTTGCGTGCGCTGATTTTCATCGTCGTCTCTCCATCCGGTCGGGGTTATCACTGGCCGTGTACCGCAATATACACGACAATATAGCGACAACAACACAGCGGCGCGGCAGGCCGGCCGCCGTCAGTCGCGGCGGAAGGCGATGGACGCGATCCACCCGGTGCCGAGCGCCATGATCACGGTGGCGAGGCCGTAGAGCAGGCCGTGGTGGCGCGCGGCGTTGGCGACGAACTGCTCGAAGCCGACCTTGACGATCTCGAACGCCGTCTCGCTTCGCGCCACCAGCGCGCCGTGCACCAGAAGCTTGATGTCGATGTCGAAGGTGCCGATCGGCACCGTCGCCGGCAGCGGGATGGTGGCGCGGAACAGCGTCGGGGTCAGGAAGGTCACCGCGGTCGATGATTGCCGGTACAGCCCGCGCTCGGTCTGGAGCCGCACGAAGGCGGTGCGGAACGGGTCGGTGGCGACGACGTCGGCGTAGTCGATGCCGACGCGCTGCGTCAGCACCACGTTGTTGATGCCGAGTTGCAGGCGCCGCTGCACGTCCGCGCTGGCGATTTCGTTGAGCGGCCGGTTGGAGAAGATCGCCAGATACGAGGGCACGTCGAGAAACTGCCGCGAATCGGCGTTGACCCAGATCCCGGCCCGGCGCTCCTTGCGGCGCGTCACCATGTCGGCGCGCGGCCCGGCGACGGTGACGACGAGGTCGTAGTCGCCGCGGTCGGGCGGGGTGTCGGCGTCGCGCTCGACCGAGCCGAACAGCACCAGTTCGTCGCCGGCGTAGCTCGGCGTCACCGTGACGCGGTGGTTGGACACCGAGACGATGATACGTTCGGCCGCTGCCGGCAGCGCGGTCGCGACCAGCGCCGCGACAGCCAGCGCCGCGACAGCCAGCGTTATGGCGATGGTCGGCCGCGCCGTCATTGGCCGATCTCCACGGTCTGCACGGTGTAGATATCGGCGGGCGTCAGCACCAGTTCGACCGCGAAGCGGATGCCGACCGCGAGGATCAGAAGCCCGAGCAGCAGGCGCAGGTTCTCGCCGCGCAGGCTCTGGCCGGCGCGGGCGCCGAGCTGCGCGCCGATGACGCCGCCGACCATCAGCACCAGCGCCAGCACCGCGTCGACCAGGTGGTTGGTGGCGGCGTGCAGCAGGGTGGCGATGATCATGGTGATCAGCGTCAGCATCATCGAGGTGCCGATCACCGTCGAGGTCGGCACGCGCAGCCAGTAGATCAGGATCGGCACCAGCAGGAAGCCGCCGCCGACGCCCATG
Source organism: Xanthobacteraceae bacterium (assembly GCA_039808405.1). Taxonomy (GTDB): domain Bacteria; phylum Pseudomonadota; class Alphaproteobacteria; order Rhizobiales; family Xanthobacteraceae; genus PRO6. The sequence continues at coordinate 2,105 of JBDHSY010000096.1, read as the reverse complement.
ATGGCGCCGACGAAGCCGATCAGCACGCCGACGCCGATCACCGGGATCACCGACAGGTAGATGCGCGAGCGCTTGAAGCGCATCTTGATCGGCAGGCCGTGGACCCAGCTATGGCTGCTGCCGTGGCGCAGCGGCACGCTCACGCCCTGCCGGGTGCGCAGCGCGCTGCGCACGCCCTCCGACACCATCAGGCCGCCGACGGCGCCGAGCAGCACGACATAGGACAGCGCGATGATGAGGTCGAGCTGGCCGAGCTGGCGCAGCCACGTGAACAGCCAGACGCCCAACACGGTGCCGGCCACGGCGCCGCTCAGGAGCACGCCGGCCAGTGCCGGATCGACGGCGCGCTTGCGCCAGTAGGACAGCGCGCCCGAGAACGAGGAGGCGGCGATGTGGGTGGTGACGGAGGCGACCGCGACCGCCGGCGTGATGCCGATGAAGATCAAAAGCGGCGTCAGCAGAAAACCGCCGCCGATGCCGAACATGCCGGAGACGAACCCGACCGCGATTCCCATCGCCAGCAACAAAAACATGCTGACCGGGATATCGGCGATCGGAAGGTAGATCTGCACGCGCGCGCCTCGGCTGATCGTTCGGGCTGTCCCGGCGCGCGGCGGAGGCCGCCGCGCCTTGCGACGGGCGCGCCGTAACGCTGCATAGCCGATATTGCTGTGGGGAGGGTTAAGAAAACCGCGGGCGCGCGGCCCGGGCTCCGGTTCAAGGGTGCGGTTCGAGCACGATGGTTTCCGAAAACCGGTTCCCGCTTTTAGGGGGCATCTACTAGCGTGGGCTGCGGCGGGCCGCGGCGGTCTTCATGGCCGGCTTGGCGTCGCTGACCGCGTCCCAGCCGCCGGTGGGCGCGGGCACGTCGACCGCGTCGTCGGGCTGGCGCTCGGCGACGAAGGTCTGTGCCGCGAGCTTGGCGGCGGCGAGCGACTGCGGATCGAGGCGCTTGGCGATCTCGTCGCGCTTGTTGCCGGCGTCGGCATCGCCCTGCGCCGCGGCGAGGCTGAACCACTTGTAGGATTCGGCGAGGTTCTGTTCGACGCCGATGCCGCGGGCGTAAAGGATCGCGAGATTGTACTGGCTGTCGGCGACGCCGCGCGCGGCCGCCTTGCGGAACCAGTCCGCGGCGGTGCGGTAGTCGGCACCGTTGCCGCCGCCGTCGGCGTAGAGCACCGCGAGGTTGTGCATCGCCTTGGCGTTGCCGCGGTCGGCGGCGCGCTGATAGTGGGTGCGGGCGGCGGCGAGGTCCTTCTTTACCCCGAGGCCCTTTTCATACAGCGTTCCGAGCCGGAACATGGCCGGCACGATGCCGCCGTCGGCGGCGTAGCCGTACCACTTGAAGGCGGCCTCGAGGCTGGTGGCGACGCCCTTGCCCTCGGCGTAGCGCAGCGCGACCTGGTAGGCCGCGGCCGGGTCGCCCTTCAGCGCCGCGGCGCGCAGCTTCGGTCCGCCGATGCCGTCGGGCAGCGTCTCCGAGGCCGGGATGCTCACCAGCGCCGGGGCGGTGCCGATGGTGCGCGGGGGGCTCTGGGCGGGAATCGCACTGGTTGAGTCCGCGTCCGCGTCCGCAACGTGCGCATCGGGAGTTGGCGCGGGGGGTGGCGCGGGCGCAGGTGCCGGCTCCATGGCGGCCGCGGGGGCGCGCGCCTGCCGGTCGAGCGGCTCGGGCGAGGTCAGCGACGGCGTGGCGGGTCGCGGCAGCACCGGCGCGGCGAGTTGCGTTGCCGGCTCCGGCGCGCGTTCGAGGTCTTCGAGCGAGATCGGGGCGGTCAGTTCGATCTCGCCGCCCTCGTCGATCATCATCGTGGCGATCTTGAAGCCGCCGAGCGCCACCACGACGATGCCGGTGCCGACCAGCAGCGCGCGGATGCGCCGGCTCAGTCTGCCCGACTGTTGCGGCTGTTCGGACGGCTCGGTGGTGTCGAGCGGCTCTATCGTTACGGGGGCTGGCGCCGGCTCCGGCGGGGCGATCTGCAGCGTGTCGCGCCCCGTATCGCGCTCCTTGTCGCGGCCCCTGAAGGCGTTGCGGGCGGCCTCGGCGAACGCCGTGAAGCGCCGCGTCTGGGTCTCCGGGGCGGCGGCCGATGCGGCCTGCGCGG
>JBDHSY010000095.1:0-8722 GCA_039808405.1 Xanthobacteraceae bacterium | reverse complement strand
CGGCGGCGCCGCCGCGCGAGGTCGATATCGTCGTTGTCGGCGCCGGGGCGGCGGGCCTCGCGGCGGCGCGCCACGTCATGGCCGCCGGCCGCTCGGTGCTGGTGCTGGAGGCCGCCGCCGAGGTTGGCGGGCGCTGCCGCACCGACACCGCGGCGTTCGGCCTGCCGTTCGATCGCGGCGCGCGCTGGCTTTACGATCCCGACGCCAACCCGGTCGTGCGCCATGCCCGCGAGGCCGGGCTGACGCTGGCGCCGGCGCCGCGCGGCCAGAAAATCCGCATCGGCCGGCGCAATGCGCGCGCCGGCGAGGCGGAGGAGTTTCTGGCGACGCTGGTGCGCGCCAACCGCGCCCTCGATGCCGCCGCGCGCGGCAAGACCGATGTCGCGGCGGCGGCCGCGCTGCCCGGCGATCTCGGCGTGTGGGAGGCGACCGCGCGCTTCGTGCTCGGCGTGCTGCGCACCTCGAAGGACCTCGATCAGCTCTCGGCGGTCGATCGCGAGCGCATGGGGCAGCGGATGGCCTCGCTGGTATGCCGCGAAGGGGTCGGCGCGCTGCTGCAAAAGCTCGGCGAGCAGGTGCCGGTGGTGCTGGCGACGCCGGCGCAGCAAATCAGTTGGGGCAGCCGGCGCATGGCGGAGGTGGAGACGCCGCACGGACGCCTCAACGCGCGCGCGGTGATCGTCACCGTTTCGACCGCGATGCTGACTGCCGACGACGGCATCCGCTTCGTGCCCGACCTGCCGAAGCGGCAGCGCGATGCGGCGGCCCGGCTCAGCCTCGGCCATCTCGAGCGCATCGCGATCGAACTGCCGGGCAACCCGCTCGGGCTTGCGGCGAACGACATCGTGATCGAGCGCTCGACCACGCGCGCGACCGGGCTGCTGCTGGCCAACGACGCCGGCTCAACGCTGTCCACGGTCGATATCGGCGGCGGTTTTGCCCGCGACCTGGCGGCCGAGGGCGAGGCGGCGATGGTGGCGTTCGCCACCGAGTGGCTGGCCGGGCTGTTCGGCAGCGAGATCAAGGGCAAAATCGGCCGCAGCGCCGCGACGCGCTGGAGCGCGGCGCCGTTCGTGCGCGGCGCGATGGCGGCGGCCGCGCCGGGCGGCGCGGCGGCGCGCGGCATTCTGGCCGAGCCGCTGCAAAACCTGTTTCTGGCGGGCGAGGCCTGCCACGAGACGCTGGGCGGCACGGTGGCCGGCGCCTGGATCAGCGGCGAGCAGGCCGCCGCCGCGGCCCTCAAGGCGATCGGGCCGGCAAAACCGCCGCCGCCCGTGAAGCGCCCGGCCAAGCAACCGGCCAAGCGCCCGGCGAAGCGGGGGCGGGCGGCGCGGTGAAGGCCATCGTCGCCTGGTCGAGCGGCAAGGACTGCGCGCTGGCGCTCAACCGGGCGCGCCGCGACGGCGTGCCGGTGATGGCCGCGCTGACCACGGTGACCGAGACGTTCGGCCGCGTCTCGATCCACGGCGTGCGCGAGGAGGTGCTGCGGGCGCAGTGCGACGCCGCGGCGCTGGCGCCGCTGATCGTGCCGATCCCCTATCCGTGCCCGAACGAGGTTTACGAGGAGCGCATGGCCGTGGCGCTGGCCGAGGCGCGGCGCGCGGGCGTCACCCATGTGATCTTCGGCGACCTGTTCCTCGACGACGTGCGCGCCTATCGCGAACGACGGCTCGCCGGCACCGGCATCGCACCGCTGTTTCCGTTGTGGGGACTGCCGACGGCGACGCTTGCCCGCGACATCGTCGCGGGCGGCATCGAGGCGTATCTGGTCAGCGTCGATCTCGGCCGGCTGCCGGAACGGTTTTGCGGACGCCGCTATGATGCGGCGCTGATCGCCGAATTACCGCCGGAGGTCGATCCGTGCGGCGAGAACGGCGAGTTCCATACCTGCGTGGTGGCCGGGCCGATGTTCTCCCGGCGCGTCGCGGTGACGCGTGGCGAGCGCGTCGTCCGCGACGGTTTTGCCTATTGCGATCTCAGGCTCGCGCCGGACAGCGCCGCCGCGCGGTGAGCGGGCGGGTTAATGCAGGCTGACGGTCTGGAGCTCGTTGCTCCAGGCGTTGGCGAGCGCCGCCTCGCGACTGTCGGTCAGCATGATCGGCGTGCCGTCGGCGCCGTGCAGCGCGAACAGCTTGAGCCCGGGGGCCAGTTCCGGCGCCTGCGGGAACAGGTTCGGCACGTCCTCGGAGCGGATCTGCCTGACGTAGGCGAGCTGGCCGGCGCCGAGGCTTGCGAGCGATTCCAGCGACACGCGCGGGGTGTTGGGGGCGATAGCGTTGGTCATGGTCTCGACTCCTTGTCAGTTGAAGCGGTCGAGTCCGCCATAGGGGTATTATTCGTGTTCATTGATGGCGATCGTCTTAACGACCCGCTCCGGCTCGGGACGGGCCAGTTCGATCGACAACAGCCCGTTCCTGAGATCCGCGCCGTGGACCTCCATCCCTTCGGCCAGCACAAAGGTGCGCTGGAAGTGCCGCGCGGCGATGCCGCGGTGGATGTAGTCGCGGGTCTTGTCGTCGCTCTGGCGACCGCGGATGACGAGCTGGTTCTCCTCGATGGTCACATCGAGCTGGTCGCGGGTGAAGCCGGCGACCGCGAGCGTGATGCGCAGCCGTTCGGGATCGCCGTCGGTGCGGGAACAGCGCTCGATGTTGTAGGGAGGATAGCCGTCCGCCCCTTTGACGACGCGGTCGAGCACCCGCTCGATTTCGTCGAACCCCAGGAGAAACGGGCTGGACAGCGATGGAACACGACTCATATGTCAAAGTCCTTTCGGAAAGCGACTTTGGTGGGTCGGGGCCCTTGCGGCACCCCTTTTCCGGACGACCATTCATCGCCCGGACAGTCACAATATGGTCGGGCGCACCCTGTTTTCAAGGGCGGCGCGCGGGGACGGAGAGCGCGGTTCGCTGAGCCGTGCACCAAGCGTTTCGCGGACGAACTTGACCCGGTCGGCCACCGAGACGAGCGGCAGAGCGATCAACCGGTAGCCAAAGTCCGAATACGTCTCGGCCATCACGCGGCAGGTGGCCTCGGCTTCCGCGAAATCCTGCTTTCGCTCAGTGTCCCGAGCGAAGATGTCCCGCCACGGCGGCGCGATGAACACCTCGCGCTGGTATCGGTACCGCTGCGCCGCCCGGGCGATGTGGGGAGGAATCGGCAGTCTGGACAGGCGCAGATAACCGAGGACATCGATAACGCCGCGGTCGAAGAAGACATCCGCTTGCGACTTGCGGGCCTCGCAATAGGATCGGATGTCCCAGCTCAGCATCAGTTCGGCGAAGGCGGAAGGGTCGCTCCATGGCAGCGCGGTGCCGCCGATCTCCGCCTGTTGCCGGATGATGGCGCGCCCGGCTTCGGGTTTGCAGAGAAAGCCTGCGGTCGCCAGGGCGGCGAGCAACGTGCTTTTGCCTGAGCCGGGGCCGCCGGTCAGAACGATGAAACGGGTCATGATCGGTCTTTCGCGAGGCGGAAAACGCTAGGCGTGGAGGCGGCGGCCGTCGGCCCCGAACAGGTGCAGCTTGTCGCGCGATGCGGTGGCCGCGACGGTGGCGCCGAGCGCGGGCGTTGTGTCGGCGGCGACCCGCACGATCACGTCGTCGCCCGCCGCCGCCTTGCCGTAGACGAAGGATTCCGCGCCGATGTGCTCGACCGCCTCGACCGTGAGCGGCAGCCGCAGGCCGCCGGCCGGCGCGTCCTGCCCGAGCGTCAGGTCCTCGGGCCTGACCCCGACCACGGCGCCGGGCGGCAGATCGGCGGCCCAGCCGTTCGGCGCGGCATGGGCGGCCGGCATGAGGTTCATCGGCGGCGCGCCGATGAAAGCCGCCACGAAGGTCGTCGCCGGTTTCTGGTAGACCTCGAGCGGCGCGCCGATCTGCTCGACCACGCCGCCGTTCATCACCACCAGCATGTCGGCGAGCGTCATCGCCTCCAGCTGGTCGTGGGTGACGTAGACCGCGGTGGTCTTGAGCCGGCGCTGCAATTTGCGGATCTCGACGCGCATGGCGATGCGCAGTTTGGCGTCGAGATTGGACAGCGGCTCGTCGAACAGAAACACTTTTGGATGGCGCACGATGGCGCGGCCCATCGCGACGCGCTGGCGCTGGCCGCCGGACAGCTGCTTCGGCTTGCGCGCCAAGAGCGCCTCGATCTCGAGAATCTGCGCCGCCTCGCGGACCCGCGCCTCGATCTCGCCCTTGGCGAGGCCGCGGTTGCGCAGGCCGTAGGCCATGTTGTTGTAGACGCTCATGTGCGGATAGAGCGCGTAGTTCTGGAACACCATGGCGATGTCGCGCGCGGCCGGCTCGACGGCGTTGACGACGCGGCCGCCGATATCGACCTCGCCCGAGGTCACTGTTTCGAGCCCGGCGATCATGCGCAGCAGCGTGGACTTGCCGCAGCCGGACGGGCCGACCAGCACGCAGAAGGCGCCGTCGGCGACCTCGAGGCTGACGCCCTTGATGGCCTCGACGCCACCGGCATAGGTTTTGCGCACGTCGCGTAAGGTGACGTCAGCCATGGATGTCCGTCCCTCCCGCCGCAGCGCCAAACGTCATTTCTCGGTCTCCACCAGCCCGCGCACGAACAGCTTCTGCATCAGGACGACGACCGCGACCGGCGGCAGCATCGCCAGCACCGCCGTCGCCATCACCACCGGCCATTCGGTCAGCGCGTCCGAGGTGGTGATCATCTTGCGGATGCCGATCTGGATGGTCTGCATGTCGTCGCGCGTCGTCACCAGCAGCGGCCACAGATACTGGTTCCAGCCGTAGATGAACAGGATCACGAACAGCGCCGCGATGTTGGTGCGCGACAACGGCAGCAGCGTATCCTTGAAGAAGCGCACGGGGCCCGCGCCGTCGATGCGCGAGGCTTCCAAAAGTTCGTCGGGCACGGTCATGAAGAACTGCCGGAACAACAGCGTCGCGGTGGCCGAGGCGATCAGCGGCAGCGTCAGCCCGGCATAGCTGTCGAGCAGGTTGAGGTCGGCGGCGATCTTGTAGGTCGGATAGATGCGCACCTCGACCGGCAGCATCAAGGTGATGAAGATCAGCCAGAACACCGCCATGCGGAAGCGGAAGCGGAAATAGACGATGGCGTAGGCCGACAGGATCGAGATCGCGATCTTGCCGACCGCGATGGCCATCGCCATCACGAACGAGTTGAACAGCATGGTGCCGACCGGCTCGCGGGTCGAGCCCGAGGTGCCGACGAACAGCGTCCTGGTGTAGGTCTCGAGGAAGTGGCTGCCCGGCAGCAGCGACATCTGGCCGTTGGCGATTGCGGCGTTGTCCTGGGTGGAGGCGACGAAGGCGAGGTAGACGGGAAACGCCACCACGGCGATGCCGATCCACAGGATCAGATGGGGAATGAGGTTTCCGAAGCGCCGGCGCTCGACCATCAGGAGTTCTCTCCGAGCGGTCTGTCCGTCATGCCCGGCCGCGCGCCGGGCATCCACGTCTCTGCAAAGGCAAGGCAGGGAAGCCGTGGATGGCCGGGACGAGCCCGGCCATGACGCTGGAGGAGGGCGCGCGCGACCATCAATACGTCACCTTGCGTTCGACGAAGCGGAACTGGATCGCGGTGAGCGCGATGACGATGGCCATCAGGATCACCGACTGCGCCGCCGAGCCGCCGAGATTGCCGCCGAGCAGGCCGTCGAGATAGACCTTGTAGACCAGCGTTTCGGTGGCCTTGGCCGGGCCGCCGCGGGTCATGGTGTCGATGATGCCGAAGGTGTCGAAGAAGGCGTAGACCACGTTGATGACGATCAGGAAGAAGATCGTCGGCGACAGCAGCGGAAACACGATGGTCCAGAACCGCCGCACCGGGCGGGCGCCGTCGATCGCGGCGGCCTCGATCACGCTCGAGGGGATCGCCTGAAGCCCGGCGAGGAAGAACAGGAAATTGTAGGAAATCTGCTTCCACACCGAGGCGAGGATGACGAGCGCCGCCGCCTGATTGCCGTCCAGCAGCGGATTCCAGTCGAAGCCGAGATTGCGCAGGCCCTGCGCCAGCACGCCGAGCGAGGGGTTGAGCATGAACACCCACAGCACGCCGACCACCGGCGGCGCCACCGCGTAGGGCCAGATCATCAGCGTGCGGTAGGCGGTCGCGCCGCGCAGCGGCTTGTCGGCCATCACCGCGAGCAGCAGCGCCAGCGACAGCGAGCACACCGCGATCGCCGCCGAGAACACGAAGGTGCGCACCACGGAGTTGAAGTAGTCCGGGTCGCGCAGCAGGTCCCGGTAGTTCTCGAACCAGATGAAGGTGGTGGACAGCCCGAAGGCGTCCTGCAGCAGGAACGACTGCCACACCGCCTGCGCCGCCGGCCAGTAGAAGAACACGAGCACGACCGCGACCTGCGGCGCGATCAGCAGCAGCGGCAACAGGCGGGACTGGAAGACGGCTTGCTTCTGCATGGATTCTTTTGATGTCATGCCCGGGCTTGGCCCGGGCATCCATCATTGTCGCAAGATGGATTGCCGGATCAAGTCCGGCAATGACACGTCGGACAGGCGTCCAGCACCGTTACCTACCTCGCCACCGTGCGCTCGAACTGGCGCAGCATCTGGTTGCCGCGGCTGACGGCGGCGTCGAGCGCCTCCTTGGCGGTCTTCTTGCCCGCCAGCGCCTGCTCGATCTCCTCGGCCCACACCTCGCGCAGCTGCACCATGTTGCCGAGCCGCAAGCCGCGCGAGTTCTCGGTCGGCTCCTTGTTGGTCAGTTCCTTGAGCGGGGTTTCGAGATAGGGATGCTCCTTGTAGAAGCCCTCGGCCTTGGCCTTGGCGTAGGCGGCCTTGGTGATCGGCAGGTAGCCCGACGCCTTGTGGATCGCGACCTGGCGGTCGGTGTCGGAGAGGAAGGCGAGGAACTTTGCGACGCCCTTGTATTCCTCCGCCGACTTGCCGCCCATCACCCACAGCGAGGCGCCGCCGATGATCGAGTTCTGCGGCGCGCCCTTCACATCGGGGTAGTAGGGCATCGGCGCGTTGGTCCAGTTGAACTTGGCCTGCTTGCTGACATTGCCGAAGAAGCCCGACGAGGTCAGGAAGATCGCGCATTCGCCGGAGGTGAAGCGGCCCTCGCCGGTGTTGGTGCGGCCGGAATAGTCGTAGGTCTTGTCCTTCTGCAGTTCGATCAGCGTCTCCAGGTGCTTGACCTGCAACGGGCCGTTGAACTCAAGCACGGTGTCGAAGCCGTCGAGGCCGTTGGCCTTGCTGGCCAGCGGCAGGTTGTGCCAGGCCGAGAACTGCTCGAGGTTGACCCAGGTGACCCAGGCGTTGGAGAAGCCGCAGGTGGCGTGGCCGGCGGCCTTCAGCTTCTTGGCGTCCTCGAACACCTGCGGCCAGGTTTTCGGAATCTCGTTGATGCCGGCCTTCTTCAGCGCGTCGAGGTTGATCCACATCACCGTCGACGACGAGTTGAACGGGAACGACAGCATCTCGCCTTTGGAGGTCGAGTAGTAGCCGGTGATGGTCGGCAGGTAGGCAGCGGGGTCGAACTTTTCGCCGGCGTCCTTCATCAGCTGGTAGACCGGCTTGACCGCACCCTTGGCGGCCATCATGGTCGCGGTGCCGACCTCGAACACCTGCAGGATGTGCGGCGCGTTGCCGGCGCGGAAGGCGGCGATGCCGGCGTTCATGGTGTCGGCGTAGCCGCCCTTGTAGGTCGGCACCACCTTGTAGTCGCTTTGCGCGGCGTTGAACTCGTTGGCGAGCTTGACCACGACCTCGTTGTTGCCGCCGGTCATGGCGTGCCACCACTGGATTTCGGTGGCCGCCTGCGCGGATGCCGCGAAGGCGAAACTCGCTGCGACCGCGGCCGCCAGCCCCAATCGTTGAATCCCCATCAGTTCCTCCTGCTATGATCACCGCTTTCCGACCGCGGCGGGTTAGCAGCGCGGCATGACGCGTGCATGACGAATGGTAGCGGGCGGGGCGCCGATTGGAAATGGGGTATTCGAGGGTTGGTTTTCAGCGCTTGCGGTCCGTCCCGCACACCGCGCCCGAGGCTTTGAGCGCCGCGATCTCGTCGGGACCGTAGCCGAACTCGCCGAGCACCGCGTCGGTATGCTCGCCGAATTTCGGCGGCAGCAGGCGCAGGCTCGCCTTGGTGCGCTCGAACCGCACCGGCGAGGCGACGCCCTTGTACCAGTCCTTCTCGACGATATCGCCGCGATGGCGGACGTGATCGCTGGACAGCGCCTCGTCGATGCCCTGCACCGGTCCGGCCGGCAGCCCGGCGGCGAGCAGGCGGCGGCACAGCGGCTCGCTGTCGTGGTCCTTCAGCAGGCTTTCGAGTTCGGCGCGCAGCGCCGCGCGGTTGGCGACGCGGTCGCGGTTGCGGGCAAAGCGCGGGTCGCTGCCCAGCTCCGGCTTGCCGAGCTCGCGGCACAGTTTTCGGAAGGTGCCGTCGTTGCCCACCCCCATGAAAATGTCGCCGTCGCGGGCCCTGAACACCGAATACGGCACCAGGTTCGGATGCTCGTTGCCGGTCAAGGCCGGCGGCTTGCCGGTGAAGAAGAAGTTGGCCGTGTGCGGATGCATGATGGCGAGGCCGGTCTCGAACAGCGTGGTCTCGACGAACTGGCCGAGCCCGGAGCGCGTGCGCTCGGCCAGCGCCATCAGGATGCCGTTGGCGGCGAAGGGGCCGGTGGCGATGTCGACCAGCGCCACGCCGATCCGGGTCGGGCCGCTCTGCGGCGAGCCGGTCGCGGCCA
>JBDHSY010000094.1:0-8756 GCA_039808405.1 Xanthobacteraceae bacterium | reverse complement strand
CCCGGTCGCGCCGTTGTTGAGGTCGTACAGCGCCTGCCCGTTGGCCGCCTTGGCGTCGGGGTGGTCGATGCGCTGCACGATCTGCCAGGGCGACGCCGGCGCCCGCCCGGCGACGACGCGGGCGCCCTCGGCGCGCGTGTAGATCGGCGCGACGGTGAGGCCGTCATAGGTCTTGCCGACCAGCCGGTCGAACGGCGCGCCCTTCAGCACGCCATCGACCAGCTTCCTCCAGTCGTCGCGCGAGGCGGCGGGAAAATCGGCGGCGAGCGTCAAATCGTCGGTGTCTGGCATTCACGGGTCCGGTTGCGTCGTGTCGTTCCGGCAAAATGCCACGCGGCGGCAGCCAAGCCAATGCCCTGGGAAAATCCTCGGCGCGATCCTTGATGCCACCCTGGCGCCGCTGCCGGTCGCTCAGGATCGCGGCGGCAGCCGCTCGATCCCCTCGGTTGCGAGTTCCGAAAGCATGTCGCGCACCGTCCGGCCGGCGATGGCGCGGTCCGGGGCGATCTCGGCAAGCGGCACCAGCACGAAGGCGCGTTCGGCTAGCCGCGGGTGCGGCAGCGTCAGGCCGTCGCGGTCGATCGTGGCGTCGTCGTAGGCGAGAAGATCGAGGTCGATGGGGCGCGGCCCGTAGCGCCGGCCCAAGTCGCGCTCGCGCCCGAGCCGGGTCTCGATCACCTTCAGCGTGTGCAGCAGCGCGAACGGATCGAGCGGGGTGTCGATGATCAGGCAGGCGTTGAAAAAGTCCGGCTGGTCGGGGTCGCCCCAGGGCGGGGTGCGGTAGTCGGAGGAGCGGGCCAGCACGCTGGCCTGCGCCTTGCCGCACAGCATCGCCTCGGCGCGCGCGAAGGTGGCCCGTACGTCGCCGACATTGCCGCCGAGCGCGATCAGCGCCTCAGCCATGGTCGGCCTGCGCGCGCGTGCGCGTCAGAATCACGCCGACGTCGTTGAAGATCGCTGCAATCGGCGCGTGCGGCTTGTGCACCGTGACCGTCACCGCCGTGACGCGCGGAAAGGCGGCGAGCACCGCATCGGCGACCGCGCCGGCGGCGCGCTCCAGAAGGCGATAGTTCTGTCCGGCGAAGGCGGCGGTCGCCGCCCGCACCACGTCGGCATAGGACACCGTGTCGGCGAGCTTGTCGGTGCGCGAGGACTCGGAGAGGTCGATGGAGAGCCGCAGATCGATGACGAAGCGCTGGCCGACCTCGGCCTCGTGCGCCATGACGCCGTGATGGGCATGCACCAGCACGCCGGTGATGAAAATGGTATCGCTCATCGGCCCCGCTCGATGGCCTCCTGGATGCGCAGCGCCTGCACCGTCTCGGCGACGTCATGGGCGCGGATGATCTTTGCCCCGGCGCGGGCGGCGGCGAGATGCGCGGCGATCGAGCCGCCGAGCCGCTCATGCGGCTCCGACGCGCTGACGCTGGCGATGAAGCGCTTGCGCGAGGCGCCGACCAGGATCGGCAGGCCGAACGCCTGCAATTCGTCGAGCCGCGCCAGCACCTCGAGGCTCTGGCTTTGCGTCTTGCCGAAGCCGATGCCGGGGTCGAGCACGATGGCGTCGCGGGCAATGCCGGCGGCGGCCGCGATCTCCAGCGAGCGCGTCAGGAACGCAACGATATCGGCCATGATGTCGATCGACGGGTCGGCCGCGACGCGGTTGTGCATGACGATCACCGGCACGCCGGCCTCGGCCACCACGCGCGCCATGTCGGGATCGCGCTGCAATCCCCAGACGTCGTTGGCGATCGCCGCACCTTGCGCCAGCGCCCAGCGCGCAACGGCGGCCTGCTGGGTGTCGATGGAGACCGGCAGGCCGAGACCGATGACGCCGGCGAGAACCGGCGCGAGCCGCTGCCGTTCTTCTTCGGCCGAGGGTTCGACGTTGTTGCCGTAGGGGCGCGAGGAGGCGCCGCCGATGTCGAGGATGTCGGCGCCCTCGGTGGCCATGCGGCGCGCCTGCGCCAGCGCCAGTTCGGGCGCGAGGAAACGGCCGCCGTCGGAGAAGGAATCCGGGGTGACGTTGAGCACCCCCATCACCACGGCGCCGGGCCGCTGGAGCAGCGCGGCGAGGGGCGATCTTGCGCGGGGCGGCATCATGGCTGAAGCGGGTGCAGGGGGCGTCATCGCGCCTTCGCTTTGCGCGGGTCGCGGCAACGAGTCAAGCGGGAGCGGGGAAGCACCGTGAATCAACTCGGGAATCGTCATGCCCGGACTTGTTCCGGGCATCCCGCTTGAGGACGCAATGCCTTGACAATCGGGATTGCCGGGCCAAGCCCGGCAATGACGGACGGGATTGGCAGGCGCGCCTAATACGAAATCTTCAGCGGCAGCTTGCGGGCGCGGTCGATCATCTGTCCGACCTCTTTCTCGGACGGCGGGACGTGCACCAGCTTGCGCTTGTCGTTGGCGTCCTTCATCGCCTGGGCGAGGCGGCCGGGATTGCGGTAGGAGAACTCGCGCACCGTTGCGACGCCGGCGGCGCGCAACAACTGCGTGCGCGCCATGCCCAAACCCTTGATGCGCATGCAGTCGGCGATGTTGGCCCATTCCAGAAGCTGCTTTTCGCAGAGGCCGGTCTCGGCGGCGAGCAGCTTGCGGCCCTTGGCGGTGCGGGCGCGTTCGAGCAGCGCCTCGGCGGTGCGGATTCCCGCAACTTTCAGCTTTGCAGCCGCAAACGAACTGACGCCATCGATCTTGGACACCGGGTAGGACATGGACTCTTGACTGGTACGAAGGGACTTGAACGCGACGCTCGCGCGGCGGCTGATTTAAGCGAACTGGCTGAGGCCGGGCGTGCCCGAGACGATCTCGTTCATGCGCTCGTTGCCGATCTTCTCCCGGCCGAACTTGAACAGTTCGCGTGCGACGCTCTGGATGTCCGACATGCCGAGCCCGAGGCCCATCAGCTTGGAGCCGAGCCCCATCAGGCCGCCGCCCATCAGCCCGCCGAGGCCGCCGCCGCTGTCGCCGGCAGCCGCGATCAGCGCATCGGCGCCGGGCAGTTCGTTGACGAGGGCCTGAACGGGTTCGGAGGGGCCCTCCTTTTGCAGGAAATCGAGGATGCTGCCGATTGCTTTCTCTGCAACAGCCTTGTCTATGCCGACCGTTGCAGTCAGCCGTTCCACCAGTTCGTCCATTGCGCCCCGCCTCTTCCGGTTGCTTGCCGGAACGTTTTCTATGACATTCATCTTGCGCGTTCGTGCCACGAAATTCAAGCCGACCTGACCGGGCCGCGCTCGTTCGTCGCGCGATTGCAACGTCTATGTTGCCGTTATGCCCGCTTCAAATAGAATCATGCAAGGTTCGCGGGTGGCACGGCGGTAGTTCCCCTTACAGCAGGCTTCGGTCGCGCCGCCGGCCGCAGGTGTGTCGGGGCACGCTTTGTCTGGTTCAATCGACCGGACGGATGTTTTATGATGACGCCGGCGCCGGCATGGACGGGCCGGCGACAATTTCCTTCCGACGAGGTCTCAGACGATGGCGACACCCGAGGCGACGATGGCCGATACCGGCGACAAGTTCTTTATCGGCAAGGGCGACAAGCCGGCGTGGCTGACGCTGGCGCTCGCCAACCGTCACGGCCTGGTCACCGGCGCCACCGGCACCGGCAAGACGGTGACGCTGCAGGTCATGGCCGAAGGCTTTGCCCGCGCCGGCGTTCCGGTGTTTGCCGCCGACATCAAGGGCGACCTGTCAGGCATCTCGCAGGTCGGCGAAGCCAAGGATTTCATCCTCAAGCGCGCCGAGGGCATGGGGCTCAAGTTCCAGCCGGATTCGTTCTCGACGGTATTTTGGGACGTGTTCGGCGAGCAGGGCCACCCGGTGCGCGCCACCGTCTCGGAAATGGGGCCGCTTCTGTTGTCGCGGATGATGGACCTGAACGACACGCAGGAGGGGGTGCTCAACATCGCCTTCCGCGTCGCCGACGAGCAGGGGCTGTTGCTGCTCGACATGAAGGACCTGCGCGCCATCCTCACCTTCGTCGGCGAGAACGCGGCCGCGCTGACCACGCAATACGGCAACGTCTCGAAGCAGTCGGTCGGCGCCATCCTGCGCCAGCTGCTGGTGCTGGAGAACCAGGGCGGCAACCACTTCTTCGGCGAGCCGGCGCTACAGTTGAAGGACATGATGCGCACCGACCGCGACGGCCGCGGCATGGTCAATATCCTGGTCGCCGACAAGCTGATGCAGAACCCGCGGCTCTACGCCACGTTCCTGCTGTGGATGCTGTCGGAACTGTTCGAGGAACTGCCCGAGGTCGGCGACCTCGCCAAGCCGAAGCTGGTGTTCTTCTTCGACGAGGCGCACCTGTTGTTCAGCGACGCGCCGAAAGCGCTGATGGACAAGATCGAGCAGGTGGTGCGGCTGATCCGCTCCAAGGGGGTGGGCGTCTATTTCATCACCCAGAACCCGATCGACGTGCCCGACAAGGTGCTGGCGCAGCTCGGCAACCGGGTGCAGCACGCGCTGCGGGCGTTCACCCCGCGCGACCAGAAGGCGATCGCCGCCGCCGCCGACACGTTCCGGCAGAACCCGAAACTCAAGACCGCCCAGGTCATCACCGAACTCGGCAAGGGCGAGGCGCTGGTGTCGTTCCTCGAAGGCAACGGCGAGCCGTCGGTGGTCGAGCGCGTGCTGATCCGCCCGCCGGCCGGGCGCATGGGACCGATCACCGAGGCCGAGCGGGCCGCGATCATCGCGGCGAGCCCGGTCAAGGGCAAATACGATACCGCCGTCGATTCCGAGTCGGCCTACGAGATTTTGCAGAAGCGGGTGGAGGAAGCGCAGGCGGCGCCGGCCGATGCCGGGGAGGGTGGCCTGCTCGGCCAGATCGGCTCGATGGTCGGCACCATTTTCGGCACCGGCGGCGGCCGCGGCCGTCTCACCACGGGGCAGAAGATCGCCCGCGACGTGACCCGCACCGTCACCAACCGCGTGGCCGGGCAGGTCGCGGCCAACATCGGCAAGTCGGTCGGCGGGTCGCTCGGCGGCTCGGTCGGCCGCGCCATCGTGCGCGGCGCGCTCGGCAGCCTGCTGCGGCGCTGACATGAGCCAGTCCCGTCTTCCCGCGGTGCTCGGCCGCATCGATGCCGAGTTCGACGCAAGCCTCGCGCGGCTGTTCGACTTGTTGCGCATCAAGTCGATCTCGGCCGATCCGGCCTTTGCGGAGGACTGCAAGAAGGCGGCCGATCATCTCGCCGCGCGGCTGTCGGAGCTTGGCTTCGACGCCGAGGTGCGGCCGACCGAAGGCCATCCCGCCATCGTCGGCAAGCACAAGGGCAATCGCGGCGGGCGGCCGCATGTCCTGTTCTACGGCCATTACGACGTGCAGCCGGCCGATCCGCTGGAACTGTGGCAGCGTCCGCCGTTCGAGCCGGCGATCGCGACCCATGCCGACGGCCGCAAGATCATCGTCGCGCGCGGTGCCGAGGACGACAAGGGCCAGCTCATGACCTTCGTCGAAGCCTGCCGGGGCTGGATGGCCGAGGCGGGCAGCCTGCCGCTCGACGTCACCGTGCTGATCGAGGGCGAGGAGGAAATCGGCTCGGCGCATTTCGGCGCCTTCCTCAAGCAGCACAAAAAGGACCTCGCCGCCGACCTCGTGCTGGTGTGCGACACCTCGATGTGGGACCCCGACACGCCGGCGATCACCACCTCGCTGCGCGGGCTCGTCTATGACGAGGTGCGCATCACCGCCGCCAACCGCGACCTGCATTCCGGGCTGTTCGGCGGTGCGGCGCAAAACCCGATCCGGGTGCTGACCCGCATCCTCGGCGCGCTGCACGACGACGACGGCCGCGTCACGCTGCCCGGCTTCTACGACGGCGTGCGCGACCTGCCGCCCGACATCCTCGCGCAGTGGCGGGCGCTCGACCTGACGCCAAAGCGCTTTCTCGGCCCCATCGGCCTTGCCGAACCGGCCGGCGAAACGGGGCGCCTCGTGATCGAGCAGGTGTTTTCGCGGCCGACCTGCGACGTCAACGGCATTGTCGGCGGCTATATCGGCGAAGGCTCGAAGACGGTGATCCCGTCGCAGGCGTCGGCCAAGGTGTCGTTCCGGCTGGTCGAGGGGCAGGACCCGGAGACGGTGCGCAAGGCGTTCCGCGCGTTCGTCACGGCGCGGCTGCCGAAGGATTGCTCGGCCGAATTCATCGACCATGCCGGCGCGCCGGCGATCTCGCTCGACTGGGGCATGGCGCCGCTTGCGGCCGCCAGGCGAGCGCTGACCGACGAATGGGGCCGCGAGGCGGTGCTGATCGGCAGCGGCGGCTCGATCCCGATCGTCGCCGACTTCAAGACAACGCTCGGCCTCGATACGCTCTTGGTCGGCTTCGGCCTCGACGACGACAACATCCATTCGCCGAACGAGAAGTACGACCTCAAGAGTTTTCACAAAGGGATCCGCTCGTGGGCGCGCATTCTCACCGCGCTGGCGGAGCCGACGCCGGGTTAGAGAGCAAGCGACCGTTCCAGCCACGGCATCCGCGACGGCCCCGGTTCTGCGGCGCACGCTTTCGCGCCGCGCCCCGCCCGGGACGCGGGGCCTTTCTCAATCCCTTCCCCGCTTGAGGGGGAGGACAGGGGCTAAGGCGCCGGGATGGCCAGCAGGCTGGCGATGCTGAGGCCGCGGATGTCGTAGACCCGCGCATAGATCACCTCGTCGCGGTCGATCTCGACCACGACCGGCGCGGTCAGTCCCTTGCAGTAGAACTCGCCGAGCGTCATGGCGAAGTCGGCGGCGACGCTGTCCCAGCCGATGGTGAAGTCCGGCCCCAGCGCCACCTGTGCCGGACGCTGCGGGCCGCACACCGCGACCTTCCATTTCCGTCCCTCGGGCGGGGCGAGCTTGTGCTCGGCGATGTAGGCGTGCAGCCCTTCGGACGCCTGCTTGAAGGCGAGCCCCCAGTAGTCGAGCATGTACAGGTTGTCGGCGCGCCTGACCGTGCCGGCGCTGTGGTTGAAGTACGTGTACTGGTAGGGGTGGAGCCGCACCATCTCGCTGAGCGGCAGCGCGAGCCCGGCGGCGAACAGCGCCAGCACGGCGCCTTTCAGCGTCGCCCCGTGGCTGCGCCGCACCAGGCCGGCCAGCGCGATGCCGCCGAGCACCGCCATCGGCGGAATGACGAAGATGAAATGGCGGATGCCGTTATAGAGCGCCGGCCGCTTCACCATGGCGACGGCGATCGGCAGCGTGGCGGCGAGCGCCAGCATCGACAAAATGGTGCGCTGCTGCGCCGATGCCTCGCGCCGCACCAGCGCCAGCACGGTGCCGGCGAGGCCGAACGCGGCCAGCACGATCAGCACTTCCGGCAGCCGCAGCATGAACAGCGTCGGCAGGTACGACCACGGCATGTCCGGCACCGAAATCAGCGTGCCGTCGAACATCTCCTTCCACGGTTTTTCGAAGAAGTGCGAGAAATAGGTGACGGCGCGGAACGGATTGGCCGGCTCGATCACCGCCCATGGCCAGACCAGCCCCATCATCAGATAGGCGAGGGCCAGGCCCGGCAGCAGCGCCCATATGAGATGGCCGACGTGGCGGGCGGCGGTGCCGCCGCCGTGCCGGCGCGCATCGTCGAGGATCAGCGGCAGGAAGCCGATCACGGCCGAGATCACCGCAAAGCCCGCGAGCACGCGGCTGCCCAGCGCCGCGCCGCCGGCGAGGCCGACGATGACCACGGTGACTGGCGTCGGCGCGGGATATTCGCGCGCGAGCCGGACGAGGCCGAGCATCAGCGCGATCATCGCCACCGCGAACGGCGCGTCCTTCGGGTTCATGAACAGATGGCCGTAGAACACCGGGCACAGCGTCAGCAGCAGCAGCGCCGCCAGCCCCGCGAGCGGTCCGCCGGCGAGCCGCGCCAGCCGCCACGTCATGGCGAGCCCGGCCAGGCCGACGGTCGCGCCGACCAGGCGGCGGGTCTCGAACACGTCGAGCGGCACCACCTTGTGGATCAGCGCCGCGATCATGTCGAAGCCGCCGCCGTACATATAGAGGTTGGCGAACGACAGCGCGGCGCGGTCGGTGAAGCCCGAGCCGTACATGCGCAGCAGCAGGTCGGCATATTCGGCGTGGGTGTAATCGTCCCAGCCGAGCCCGTAATCGCGGAAGGTCAGGGCGGCGACGGCGGCGGCCGCGATCAGCACCAGCACGGCGACGGAATCGCAAATGGCTTCGCCGGAGCGCCGCAGCGGCACCTCGTTGGCGAGCCTCGCAAGGGTGGTCATGGTGGTGGGTCCGGGCGTCCCTGCGGTCCCGCAATGAGCCGCGGGCCGTCTCCCCGGGCGCGTCGTCTAGCACGGCCCGCGCGGGAAGTAACTTGGAATGAGCAAGTAATTTGGAATTATGGCTGGTTTTCTCCCCTGCGATGCAGCAATTGCGGCGGCCGCACGGCCGGCGCAAGGCAGGCGAGGCAAGTATTTTTCGCGGCAAGTATTTTCGCAGCCGGTATTTTCGCAGCCCGGCGGGTGCCCCGGACGCGCGAAAGCGCTATAGACAGGGCCGGTACGGGGCGGCTGGCGGAGGACGGAGCGGAACATGGCGGCGTTGCTGACGATCGGACTTTGCGTGCTGGCGGGCGGCGTGCTGACGCTGGTCTACGGCATTCCGATCAAGGATTTCAGTTTCGGCAACACGCTGATCATCGCCGGCACCGTGGCTGCCAGCGCCGGCCTGGTGCTGATCGCGCTTGCGGTGGTGGTGCGGCAGTTGCGGCGCATCGCGCACGGCATCGAGGCGCTGCCGGCGC
>JBDHSY010000093.1:0-8815 GCA_039808405.1 Xanthobacteraceae bacterium | reverse complement strand
GGCGGCAGCGCCCGCGCGGCCGGCCGCTGCGGCGGCCCCGGCTGCTGCCGAGCCTGCGGCGGCCGGCGCCAACAGCCAGTCGGATATCGATGCCATGCTGGCCGGGCTCGATACCGAGCCGGCGTCCGCGCCCGCCGCCGACGACGTGCTGGAACTGACCGAGGAGATGGCGCTTCGGGAGCCCGCGGGCGCGAGCGATCCTGCCGCCTGGCGCGGCGTGCCCGACGACGATCTTGAGTTCGCCGAAAGCCCGGTGGCGGAGGAACCGATGCCCGAGAGCGGCGCCTTGGATCGCAGCCGCGCCGGCCGCGCCACGGACGATTTCGATCCGCTCCGGGCCGAGCCGGAAGATTTTGAGCCGCGCGGCTTCGGCCGCCGCGACGACAACCTGTTCGGGCGGGCGGAGCCGGCCGTGTCCGCCGCGGCACGGCCGATGCTGTCGCAATCCACGGTGACGGCGGTCGAGTCGGCCTTCAACAGCCTCGCCACCACGGTGTTGAGCCACAATGCCCGCACGCTCGAGGATCTCGTCAAGGAGATGCTGCGGCCGATGCTGAAGTCGTGGCTCGACGACAACCTGCCGACGCTGGTCGAGCGCATCGTCCGGGCCGAGATCGAGCGGGTTTCGCGCGGCCGCTGACCGCTTCGCCGTCCCGCCGCGCGCGGCCCGAGACGGCCGCCCGGTTTCGCGGCCCAAGGTCATTCCAAGGACCGTTTCAAGCCCGTTCCTCCCGCGCGTAAAAACGCTATAAGCGGGGCGCACGCCCGTGACAGACGCCCCGCTATCGGAACCGCGCCGGGGCGGCCGCACTTTTGCCTGCACCGACAGCCACGCCTCCAACCGCCGACCCGGACCCATGATCGAAAAGACCTATCAGCCGAATGACATCGAAAGCCGTATCGCGCGTGCCTGGGAGGAGGCGGGCGCCTTCCGCGCCGGCCGCGAGGACCGCGCCGACGCCGACCCGTTCTCGATCGTGATTCCGCCGCCGAACGTCACCGGCTCGCTGCATATGGGCCACGCGCTCAACAACACCTTGCAGGACATCCTGTGCCGCTTCGAGCGCATGCGCGGGCGCGACGTGCTGTGGCAGCCCGGCACCGATCATGCCGGCATCGCCACGCAGATGGTGGTGGAGCGGCAGTTGATGGAGCGGCAGGAGCCGGGCCGGCGCGAGATGGGGCGCAAGAAATTCGTCGAGCGGGTGTGGAAGTGGAAGGAGGAATCCGGCGGCACCATCGTCAACCAGCTCAAGCGGCTGGGCGCCTCGTGCGACTGGTCGCGCGAGCGTTTCACCATGGACGAGGGGCTGTCGCGCGCCGTCGCAAAGGTATTCGTGCGCCTCTACGAGGAAGGGCTGATCTACAAGGACAAGCGGCTGGTCAACTGGGACCCGAAGCTGCTCACCGCGATCTCCGACCTCGAGGTGCAGCAGGTCGAGATCAAGGGGCATCTGTGGCATCTGCGCTATCCGCTGGAAGGCGCCGATTTCAACCCCGAGGACCCTGCGACTTTTATCGTCGTCGCCACCACGCGGCCCGAAACCATGCTGGGCGACAGCGCCGTTGCCGTGCATCCCGAGGACGACCGCTACCGCCATCTGGTCGGTCGGCACGTCATTCTGCCGCTGGTCGGCCGCCGCATCCCGATCGTCGCCGATGAGTACAGCGATCCCGAAAAGGGGTCCGGCGCAGTCAAGATCACGCCGGCGCACGATTTTAACGACTTCGAGGTCGGTCGCCGCCATCACCTGCCGCAGATCAACGTGCTCGACCAGGAAGGCCGCCTCAACCTCGAGGAGAACGCCGACTACAAGCACGGTCTGCCGGAAGGTGTGCACGAGCTGATCGCCGAACTGCACGGCATGGAGCGCTTCGCCGCGCGCAAATTGATCGTGCAGCGGCTCGACGACTTCGGCTTTCTGGAGAAAATCGAGCCGCACACCCACATGGTGCCGCACGGCGACCGCTCCGGCGTGGTGATCGAGCCGTTCCTCACCGACCAGTGGTACGTCGATGCCAAGACGCTTGCCGAGCCGGCGATTGCCGCGGTGCGCAACGGCGCCACCGCCTTCGTGCCGAAGAACTGGGAAAAAACCTACTTCGAGTGGATGGAGAACATCCAGCCGTGGTGCATCTCGCGTCAGCTCTGGTGGGGCCACCAGATTCCGGCGTGGTATGGCCCGGATGGAAAAGTGTTCGTTGCCGAGACCGAGGAGGAAGCGATCGGCAAGGCGCTCGGCTACTATGTCGAGCAGGAGGTGATCAGCGTCGCGCAGGGGCGCGAGATGGCGCTCGACCGCACCAAGCGCGAGGGCTTCATCACCCGCGACGAGGACGTGCTCGACACCTGGTTTTCCTCGGCCCTGTGGCCGTTCTCGACGCTCGGCTGGCCGGACGCGGACAATGACGCCGCACGCTACTATCCGACCAGCGTGCTGGTCACCGGCTTCGACATCATCTTCTTCTGGGTCGCGCGGATGATGATGATGGGCCTGCATTTCATGGACGACGTGCCGTTTCCGACCGTCTACATCCACGCCCTCGTTCGCGACGAGAAGGGCGCCAAGATGTCGAAGTCGAAAGGCAACGTCATCGATCCCTTGCATCTGATCGACGACTACGGCGCCGACGCGTTGCGCTTCACGCTGGCGGCGATGGCGGCGCAGGGCCGCGACATCAAGCTCGCGACCAGCCGCGTCGAGGGCTATCGCAATTTTGCGACCAAGCTGTGGAACGCCTGCCGCTTCGCCGAGATGAACGACTGCGTCTTGCCCGAGGGTTTTACGCCGACCAGGGCCGCGGAGACGCTGAACCGCTGGATCGCGCACGAGACCGCGATCGCCACCCGCGAGGTGACCGAGGCGATCGAGAGCTACCGCTTCAATGATGCGGCGGGTGCCATCTATCGTTTCGTCTGGAACATCTATTGCGACTGGTATCTCGAACTGGCCAAGCCGGTGCTGATCGGCGAGGACGGCGGGGCCAAGGCCGAGACGCGCGCCACGGTGGCGTGGGTGCGCGACGAAATCCTCAAGCTGCTGCACCCGTTCATGCCGTTCCTCACCGAGGAGCTGTGGGCGGTGACGGCATCGCGCGACACCCTGCTGACGCTCGCCGAATGGCCGCTGCGCCCGGCGCCGGCGATGCTGGCGGATATGCCCGGCCTCGCCACGGTGATGGTGGGCGACCCGCTGGCGGCGCTGCCGCCGCTGGTGGCCGAGCCGGCCGAGGATTTTCGCGACGACAAGGCGGAGGCCGAAATCGGCTGGGTGGTCGATCTCGTCACCGCGATCCGCTCGCTGCGCGCGGAAATGGCGATCGCGCCGGCGACGTTGCTGCCTCTGGTGCTGGTCGGCGCGTCCGACGATACGCGGGCCCGCGTGCAGCGCTGGCGCGACATGATTGCGCGGCTGGCGCGTATCGAGGGCGTGTCGTTTGCCGACACCGTGCCGCAGGGAGCGGTGCAGCTTCTGGTGCGCGGCGAGGTGGCGGCGCTGCCGCTCAAGGGCGTGATCGACGTTGCGGCCGAGCAGTCCCGCCTTGCCAGGGAACTGCAGAAGGTCGAGGCCGATATCAAGCGCGTCGATGCAAAACTCGGTAATGTCGATTTTCTCACCCGCGCGCCGGAAGAGGTGATCGACGAGCAGCGCGAGAAGCGCGAGGAGGCGGAGGCGCGCCGCGCCAGGATCCTCGAGGCGCAGGAGCGCCTGCGTCAGGCGTCGTGAGAGAGGCCGTTACCCTGTAACAATCGACACCCCCGCGCGCGCATGGTAGTTTCGCGACACCCGATGCTGTCGTCGCCGGAACAGGGCCGATCGCGGAGCCGGGTGAAGGCAGGAACGCGTGACGTCGGGACCAGGCTGGTACGGATCGGGGATATTGCGGCGGCCGCGCGGCCTTTGGGTCGCGGTGGTGATGGCGCTGTATCTGTGCGTCGGTGCCTTCCACGCCGTCGCGCACGCCGAGGACGCTGCTGCGCGCAACGCCGCAACGGTTGTCGTGACGCTGACCGCGACGGCCGATGGCGGCGCTGCCGCGCATGGCATCGTCGCCGATCATCACTGCCATGGCTGCCTGTCCGTGACCCTGCCGGCGCCGGCTGCGATGCCGGCTCTCGCCGCGCCATTCGCGGCGCCGGTTTCGGGCACGATTGCCGGCCTGTCGGATACCCTGCCGCGGCTCGATACGCCGCCCCCCCGATTGATGACCTGAGTGCATCCGCCGGGCGCTTCGCGCCCTGTTGCCGTTTGCCGGGTCGTTTTTCATGCACGTGTTTCGTTGGGCCGCGCGCCTCGTCTGCGCGTCGGCATTGCTGGTCAGCCCGTCGCTGACGTACCCCGCCTTTGCGCAGACGTTGTCGCTGCGCGCCGCCCTGCAACGGGCGCTTGCCGCCAATCCGCGCTTGACGGTGGCCGAGCGCGACGTCGGCATCGCCTCGGGGCAGAGCGCGCAAGCCCGCGCGCTGCCTAACCCGGAACTCTCCTACGAGCATGACAACGCGTTCGGCTCCGGCCCGTATCGCGGATCGCGCGCGGCCGAGACCACGGTGCAGATCAGCCAGGTTGTCGAACTGTTCGGCAAGCGCGAGGCGCGGATCGCGGCGGGACGCGCCGCGCTCGATGCCGCCGCCATGCAGCGTCAGGCGGTACGTCTAGAAGTGCTCTCCGAGACGGCGATTGCCTTTCTCTCCGTGCTCGGCGCGCAAACCCGGATCCGTATCCTCGACGAGCAGGTGGCGGCGCTGTCGCAACTGACGCCGCTGCTCAAGCGCCGTGTCGAGGCGGGCGCGTCCTCGCCCGCCGAAACCGGCCGCGCCGAGGTGGCCGCCGATCTCGTCAAGGCGGATCGCGCCCGCGCCGGGGCGACGCTTGCCAGTGCACGACGCGAACTGGCGATCCTGATGGGCGACACGGCGCCGCGCTTCGCCGCGGTCACGGGGCGGCTGGAGGCGACCGGGCAGCCGCCGCCGTTCAACACGGTGGTGGCGGCCATCGACGCCAACCCGCAGCTTGCGCGCTGGACCGCGATTTACGCGCAACGCAACGCCGAACTGATGTTGGCGCGGCTCAAGCCCTATCCCGACGTGCGGGTCAGCGCGGGCTGGCGCCACTACAACGAAACCGGCGACAACGCCGTGCGTCTCGGCATTTCCGTGCCGCTGCCGCTGTTCGACGACAACAGCGGCAATATCGCGGCTGCGCGGGAGAGCGTCGGCAAGGTGCGCGCCGAGCGGGCCGCCGGCCGCGCGACGCTGATCGCGGTGGCTGGGCGCGCCTACGATTCCGTTCAGGGCGCGCTGCGCGAACTGGCGGCGCTGCGCGGCTCGGCGATCCCAAAAGCGCGGCAGGCGGGCGAGGCCATTCGCGAGGGCTACGCGCAGGGCCGCTTTTCGCTGCTCGAAGTGCTGGACGCCGAAGCGACGCTGGCTCAGGCGCGGCTGCGCGAGCAGGAGGCGCTACAGAACTTTCACGTCGCGGTCGCCACCATCGAGGGGCTGATCGGCAATCCATTCACGCTGGCGCGGGAGCGCGGACGATGAGACGACTTTCGGTGACGGCCGCCGCCGTCGCGCTGCTGCTGCCCGGCTTCGCGGTGGCGGTGGACGCCCATGACGATGCCGCCGGACACGGCGCAAAGCCCGCATCGACCGCGGCCGACGGTCACGATCATGACCGCACGGGTCACGCTCACGGTGCAGGCGGCGACCATGTAACGATGAGCGATGCCCGGCTCGCCGCCGCCGGCATCCGGCTCGGCACCGCCGGTCCCGCGGCGCTCGGCGCTACGTTGCGGCTCAACGGCATGTTGCGCGCCAATCAGGAGGCGCTGGTGCAGGTGACGCCGCGCTTTCCGGGCATCGTCCGCGATATCCGCAAACGCATCGGCGACACGGTGCAGAAGGGCGAACTGCTCGCCGTTGTCGAGAGCAACCAGAGCCTGACTAGCTACGAGTTGCGCGCGCCGATCGGCGGCACCGTGATCGAGCGGCTGGTCGCGCTCGGCGAATATGCCTCCGAGCAGAAGCCGGCGTTCGTCGTCGCCGATCTCTCGACGGTGTGGGTCGATCTGTTCATCTACCGGCAGGACCTCGGGCGGGTCCGGGTCGGCGACGAGGTGGCGATCGATCCCGACGACGGCGGCGGCGAGATCAGGGCCAGGCTGTTCTACGTCGCGCCGGTCGGGGCGAGCGAGACGCAAACGGCGCTGGCGCGCGCCGCGCTCGATAACGGCAGCGGCCGGCTGCGGCCGGGGCTGTTCGTGCGGGCCCGCCTCATCCTCGCCAGGCGCGACGTCGCGGTCGCGGTGAAGGTCGGCGCGCTCCAGACCTTCGAGAACAAAACCGTGGTGTTCGTGCGGGAGGGCGACACCCTCGAGGCGCGCGCCGTGGAGGTCGGCCGCGCCGATGCCGAGCATGCCGAGGTCACGGCCGGGCTTGCGGCCGGCGAGACCTACGTTGCCGAGAACAGTTTTGTCGTCAAGGCGGAGCTGGGCAAGGGCGAGGCCGGCCATGAGCACTAGCGTGTTCGCGGCGTCGGCGGGAGGCGTGACGTGATCGACGCCGTTCTTGCCTTCTCCATCCGCCGGCGCTGGCTGGTGATGCTGGCCGTGATGGCGGTCGCGGCCTTCGGGGCGTGGAATTTCACCCGGCTGCCGATCGATGCGGTGCCCGACATCACCAACGTGCAGGTGCAGATCAACACCAGCGCGCCGGGCTATTCGCCGCTCGAAACCGAGCAGCGCATCACCTTTCCCATCGAGACCGCGATGGGCGGACTGCCGAAGCTCGACTACACCCGCTCGCTGTCGCGCTATGGCTTGAGCCAGGTCACCGTCGTGTTCCGCGACGGCACCGATATCTATTTCGCCCGCCAGCTCGTCAACGAGCGCATCCAGCAGGTGAAGGATCGTCTTCCGCCCGGTGTCGAAACCGCGATGGGACCGGTCTCGACCGGGCTTGGCGAAATCTACATGTATACGGTGGAGGCAAGGGACGGCGCGCGCGCGCCGGATGGCAGCGCCTTCACGCCTGCGGCGCTGCGCACCATTCACGACTGGATCGTGCGGCCGCAACTGCGCACCGTGCCCGGCGTGGTCGAGGTCAACGCCATCGGCGGTTTCGAGCGGCAGATCCATGTGCGGCCGGACCCGGTGCGGCTGATGGCCTACGGGCTCGGCTTTCGCGACGTCATGACGGCGCTGGCCGCCAACAATGCCAATGCCAGCGCCGGCTATATCGAGCGCAACGGCGAGCAATACCTCGTCCGCGTGCCGGGGCAGGTGGCGGGTCTCGACGACATCCGCAACATCGTCATCGGCAGCCGCGGCAGTGTCCCGGTGCGGGTGCGCGACGTGGCCGAGGTCGGCGAGGGCAGCGAACTGCGCACCGGCGCGGCGACCATCGACGGCCGCGAGACGGTGCTCGGCACCGCGATGCTGCTGATCGGCGAGAACAGCCGCACCGTGGCGCGCAGCGTCGCCGGCCGGCTCGACCGGATCGGCGAGACGCTGCCGGAGGGCGTCGCGGTGCGCACGGTGTACGACCGCACGCACCTTGTGGAGGCGACCATCGCCACCGTGCGCAACAACCTGCTCGAAGGGGCGCTGCTGGTCGTCGTCGTCCTGTTCCTGATCCTCGGCAACATCCGCGCCGCGGTCGTGACCGCCCTGGTGATCCCGCTCGCCATGCTGTTTGCGGTGACCGGCATGGTGGAAACCAGGGTCAGCGCCAACCTGATGAGCCTGGGCGCGCTCGATTTCGGCATCATCGTCGATGGCGCGGTGATCATCGTCGAGAACTGTCTGCGGCTGCTCGCCGCCGAGCAGCGCAGGCGAGGCCGGCTGCTCACCGCGCCGGAGCGGCTTGAGACCGTGTTCGCCGGCGCGCGCGAGGTGATCGGCCCGAGCCTGTTCGGCACCATCATCATCGCCGTCGTCTATCTGCCGGTGCTGACGCTGACCGGCGTCGAAGGCAAGATGTTCACGCCGATGGCGCTGACCGTGGTGATGGCGCTGGCCGGCGCGGCGCTGTTCTCGATGACCTTCGTTCCGGCGGCGGTGGCACTGTTGGTGCGCGGCCGGGTGGTCGAGCACGACAACCTGTTCATGCGCGGCGCGCGCCGGCTCTATCTGCCGCTGCTGTCGGCCGCGATCCGGTTTCGCGGCGCCGTGGTGATCGTGGCGGCCGTTCTCGTGGTGGTCAGCGGCTACGCGGCAACCCGGATGGGCGGCGAATTCATCCCGAGCCTCGACGAGGGCGACGTCGCGGTGGCCGCGTTCCGCATTCCCGGAACGAGCCTGTCGCAGTCGGTCGCGATGCAGATGGCGCTGGAGACGCGGCTTCGGCAACTGCCGGAGGTCAAGGACGTGTTCTCGCGCACCGGCACGGCGGAAGTGGCGACCGATCCGATGCCGCCGTCGGTCTCCGACGGTTATGTCATGCTGAAGCCGCGCAGCGCGTGGCCCGACCCGGCCAAGAGCAAGGCGCAGCTGGTGGCCGACATCGAGCGGGCGGCGGACGAGATCGCGGGCAGCAGCTACGAGATCTCGCAGCCGATCGAGCTGCGGTTCAACGAACTGATCTCCGGCGTGCGCAGCGATGTCGGCGTAAAAATTTTCGGCGACGACCTCGATACGCTGCTGCGGCTCGCCAACGAGGTGCAGGGCGCGGTGCGCAAGGTGCGCGGCGTCGCCGACCTCAAGGTCGAGCAGGTGACGGGGCTACCGGTGCTGACCGTCCGGCTCGACCGCGAAGCGTTGTCGCGCTATGGCCTGAGCGCGGCGGCGGTGCAGGACATCGTCGAGATCGCGGTCG
>JBDHSY010000092.1:0-8916 GCA_039808405.1 Xanthobacteraceae bacterium | reverse complement strand
CGCGCCGCCAGCCGCTCGCCGTCCGGGCTCTTGAACAGGTTCGACATGTGCCAGAGCTTCGTCGCCTGCTCCTGCAACGCCGCAACGAGATGCGGATGCGCGTGGCCGAGCGCGTTGACGGCAACGCCGCTGGTGAAATCGAGATAGCGCTCGCCGGTGGTCGCGATCAGCCACGCGCCCTCGCCGCGCTCGAACGCAAGATCGGCGCGGGCGAAAACGGGAAGCAGGTGGGCTTGCGAAATCTCTGTCATGATCGTCCAACCGAAAGACGGGCGGCCCGCGCCGGCGCGGCATCGCCGGCATCGCCGACTCCGGCGGATGCGGCGGCCCGAAAACGAAATGTGCCGCCTTTCCAGGCGGCACGGCGTCATTCTAGGACGCGCCCCAATGCTGTCAACATGCGAGTTCCGCGGGACTGACGTCCGGCGCTCGGTCAATCTTCGGCGCAAAGACGAAAAAGCGCCGTCGGCAAGGCCCTTTTTCGCTTGCCACGCGAGGAATATGTGGACGCGACGGGCCCGACTCTTGCGCGTGAGTCGGGCCATATTGTAGCGTCATGTCTGTCGAATACGACATCTCGTGCGGCACCGTTCGATCCTGAAACAGTCCTGGTCCGACCAATAGCGCGAGGCGCCTTCCGGTGCGCGCCTCGCGAGGGCTAAGGGATTCCGCCGGCAGGGATTTTGACCATGCCGGCGCCCGATGGCGGATCGGCGGGTGAGACGAAAGGAATGAAGCGATGACGGTAGTCACCTGGACCGACGATCGCGTGGAACAGCTCAAGAAACTCTGGGAAGCCGGCCACTCCGCCAGCCAGATCGCGGCGGAACTCGGCAACGTCACCCGCAACGCGGTCATCGGCAAGGTTCACCGGCTCGGCCTGTCCGGGCGCGCCAAGGCGGCGACCTCGGCGGCGCCGCGGCAGCGCAAGGTGCGCACCACACAGCACATCATCCGCACGGCACGGCCGGTGGCCCGCGGCAACACCGCGCTCGCCCATGTGTTCGAGGTCGAGGTCGATATCGAGGCCGATGCGGTGGCCCAGAACAACGTGGTGCCGATGAGCCAGCGGCTGACGCTGCTGGAACTCAACGATGCGACCTGCCGCTGGCCGCTCGGCGATCCGGGTGCCGCCGACTTCGCCTTCTGCGGCGGCAAGACGCTGCCCGGCCTGCCCTATTGCTCCTACCACTGCCGCATCGCCTATCAGCCGGTCAACGACCGGCGCCGCGACCGCCGCCCGGCCAGCGGCAAGTGACCCGAGACGACAAGTGACCTGAAACGAGCGCCGATCCGCGCTCAGCCGGCCACCGGGCCAGCCTGCGCGGCCGCCTTGGCGAAGCGGTCGTCGAGCGCATAGCCGGCACCGCGCACGGTGCGGATCGGATCGATCTCGGCGCCCTCGTTGAGCACCTTGCGCAGCCGCCCGATATGCACGTCGACGGTCCGCTCGTCGATGTAGATGTCGCGGCCCCAGACGCTGTCGAGCAGTTGCTCGCGGCTGAACACCCGCCCCGGATGTTCGAGGAAAAACTCCAGCAGGCGATACTCGGTCGGGCCGAGATCGACCGGACGGCCCGAGCGCGCGACCCGGCGCTTGTCGCGGTCGAGCTCGATGTCGCCATAGGTCAGCACGCTGGCGAGCCGTTCGGGACGGGCGCGGCGCAGCAGCGCGCGCACCCGCGCCAACAGTTCCGGCACCGAGAACGGCTTGACGATGTAGTCGTCGGCCCCGGTCGCCAGCCCGCGCACCCGTTCGCTTTCCTCGCCGCGCGCCGTCAGCATGATGATCGGCAGTTGCTGCGTTTCGGGGCGCGCACGCAGGCGGCGGCACAGTTCGATGCCCGACAGCCCGGGCAGCATCCAGTCGAGCACGACGAGATCGGGCACGCGCTCCTTCAGCACGGTGTCGGCCTCGTCGCCGCGGCCGACGATCTCGACGTCGTAGCCCTCGGCGGCGAGGTTGTAGCGCAATAGCGTCGTCAGCGCCTCCTCGTCCTCGACCACCAGAATGCGCGCGCTCATGGCCGTCCTTCCGCCTGTGGCCCCGGCACGCCCCTCGTGAAGGAGGTGACGTCGCCCTTCGGGCGCTTCTCGGCAAGCTGCTGGCCCTCGATCATGTAAAACACCGTCTCGGCGATGTTGGTGGCATGGTCGCCGATGCGTTCGATGTTCTTAGCGCAGAACATCAGGTGGATACAGAAGCTGATGTTGCGCGGGTCCTCCATCATGTAGGTCAGAAGTTCCCGGAACAGCGAGGTGCAGATCGCGTCCACCTCCTCGTCGCCGCTCCACACCGCGAGCGCCGCCGGCAGATCCTGCGCGGCATAGGCGTCGAGCACGGCACGCACCTGCGACTGCACGAGGTCGGTCATGTGTTCCAGTCCGCGCATCAGCTGCATCGGCTGAAAATCGGACTCGAGCGCGGCGACGCGCTTGCCGATGTTCTTCGACAGGTCGCCGATGCGTTCGAGATCGGTGGCGAGCCGCATCGCGCCGACGATGGCGCGCAGGTCCACCGCCATCGGCTGGCGCCGCGCGATGGTCAGCACCGCGCGCTCCTCGATCTCGCGCTGCAGCCGGTCGATCTCGGCATCGGCGGCGACGACGGCGTTGCCCTGGGCGACGTCGCGGCGAATGAGCGCATCGACCGCATCGACCATCTGCCGCTCGGCGAGCCCGCCCATCTCGGCGGCCAGTCCGGTCAGTTCCTGAAGATCGCTGTCGAACGCCTTTGAGGTATGTTCGAGCACCATGGTGTTCTCTCCTAGCCGAAGCGGCCCGTGATGTAGTCCTGCGTGCGGCGGTCGGCCGGCGAAGTAAAGATCCTGTTGGTCTCGTCGAACTCGATCAGCTCGCCGAGATACATGAAGGCGGTGAAGTCGGAGACGCGCGCCGCCTGCTGCATGTTATGGGTGACGATGACGATGGTGTAGTCGCTCTTGAGCTCGTTGATCAGTTCCTCGATCTTCGCGGTCGAGATCGGGTCGAGCGCCGAGCACGGCTCGTCGAACAAAATCACCTCGGGGCGCACCGCCACCGTGCGGGCGATGCACAGCCTTTGTTGCTGCCCGCCCGACAGGCTGAGGCCGTTGGCGGCAAGCTTGTCCTTTACCTCGTCCCACAGCGCGGCCCGGCGCAGCGACTGCTCGACGCGGGCATCGAGCTCGCGTTTGGACAGCTTTTCGTAGAGGCGGATGCCGAAAGCGACATTCTCGTAGATCGACATCGGAAACGGCGTCGGCTTCTGGAACACCATGCCGATGCGCGCGCGCAGCAGGTTGACGTCCTGGCCCGGCGCGACGATGTTGGCGCCGTCGAACATCACCTCGCCGGCGGCGCGCTGGTTCGGGTAGAGGTCGTACATGCGGTTGAGCACGCGCAGCAGCGTGGACTTGCCGCAGCCCGACGGGCCGATGAAGGCGGTGACGCGGTTTTCGTACAACGGCAGCGTGATGCTCTTCAGGGCGCGGGCATCGCCGTAGAAGAACTCGAGGTTGCGGATGGCCACGCGCTCTTTCAGGGCGGCCGTATCGAGCGGCGGGCGGGCAGCGGGGGCGATCAGCGACGTCGCGGCGTTCATGACATTTTCCTCGTTGCGGCGAGCGTCCTCGCCAGAATGCTCAGGGCGAGGACGGAGAAGGTGATGACCAGCGCGCCGGTCCAGGCCAGCCGCTGCCAGTCCTCGTAAGGACTGAGCGCGAACTGGAAGATCACCGTCGGCAGGCTCGCCATCGGGGCATTGAGATCGGTGGAGAAGAACTGGTTGTTGAGCGAGGTGAACAACAGGGGCGCGGTTTCGCCGCTGATGCGCGCCACCGCCAGCAAAACCCCGGTGACGATGCCCGACAGCGCCGCCCGGTAGGCGATGCGGGTGATCATCCGCGAGCGCGGCAGGCCGATCGAAGCCGCCGCTTCACGCAGGCTGTCCGGCACCAGCAATAGCATGTCCTCGGTGGTGCGCACGACGACCGGGATCACGATCACCGCCAGCGCCGCGGCGCCGGCGATGCCGGAAAAATTCCCCATCGGCCGCACCATCACCTCGTAGATGAACAGGCCGACGACGATGGACGGCGCCGACAGCAGGATGTCGTTGATGAAGCGCACCACCGAGGTCAGCCTGTCGTGCCGGCCGTATTCGGCCATGTAGGTGCCGGCCAGCATGCCGATCGGGGTGCCGATCGCCACGCCGAGCACGGTCATGATGAGGCTGCCGACGATGGCGTTGAGCAGGCCGCCGGCGGAGCCGGGCGGCGGCGTCATCTCGGT
This sequence comes from Xanthobacteraceae bacterium, assembly GCA_039808405.1. Lineage (GTDB taxonomy): Bacteria > Pseudomonadota > Alphaproteobacteria > Rhizobiales > Xanthobacteraceae > PRO6. Next base: position 4,644 of record JBDHSY010000092.1, on the reverse strand, counting down.
GAACACCGCAAGCGACAGGCCGCTGAGGCCGTTCCAAACCAGCACGCCGAGGATCAGCGCGAGCCACGCAAGGCCGATGCCGGTCGCGATGAACGAAGCGGCGATTGCCACGGCGTTGCGGCGACGGCGCGCGGCGTAGAGGGAGGTATCCATCAGCCGATCCTCCGTTCGATGCGCAGCAGCATGTAGCGCGCGGCTGCCAGCACGATCAGGGTGATGACGAACAGGATCAGGCCGAGCGCGATCAGCGAGGCGGTGTAGACTTCGCCGATCGCCTCCGTGAACTCGTTGGCGATCGAGGCGGAGATCGTCGTTCCCGGCGCCAGCAGCGAGGCCGTGATGCGATGGGCGTTGCCGATCACGAAGGTCACCGCCATGGTCTCGCCGAGCGCCCGGCCGAGGCCGAGCATGACGCCGCCGATGACGCCGACCCGCGTATAGGGCAGCACGACGTGGCGCATCACTTCCCAGGTCGAACAGCCGAGCCCGTAGGCCGCTTCCTTCAGCACCGGCGGCACCGCCTCGAACACGTCGCGCGAGATCGAGGTGATGAACGGCAGCACCATGATGGCGAGGATCAGGCCGGCGGTGAGCACGCCGATGCCGTAAGGGGGGCCGGCGAACAGCGACGACAGCACCGGCACGCCCCCGAAGGCGGAGATCAGCGCCGGCTGCACATGCACCTGGAGGAACGGCGCCAGCACGAACAGGCCCCAGATGCCGTAGATGATGCTGGGAATGCCGGCCAGCAGCTCGACCGCGACCCCGATCGGCCGGCGCAGCCACTTCGGACACAGCTCGGTGAGGAACAGCGCGATCAGCAAACCGAACGGCACCGCGATCGCCATCGCGATCAGCGAGGTGACGAGCGTGCCGTAGATCGGCGCCAGCGCGCCGAACTGCTCCGTCACCGGATTCCAGCTCTGCGTCGTCAGGAAGGAAAAGCCGAATGCCTCGAACGCCGGCCACGCGCCGATCACGAGCGCGACGATCACGCCGCCCAAGAGCGCCAGCACCATCAGGGCGGCAAAGCGGGTCACGTTCCTGAAAATCGCGTCCCCGAGCCGCAGCTTGCCGAGGGCCCTGGCGCGGTCCGCCGCGTCCTGGGCGCTCATGCCGGCGCGATCCCACGTCATATCAACCACAAGCCGCCTCCTGGCATACGACCTATAACGGGCGCTCCGTCGTCATACCCGCACTTGGTGCGGGCATGACGAGGCCGGTCTCGCTTACGCATCAGTTGGTGACCGCGTAGATCGTCTTGCCGTCGGCATCCTTGACCTCCGAGGCCCAGGTCTGGCGGATCAGCTTCACGACGCTCTCGGGCAGCGGCACATAATCGAGATCCCTGGCGAGCTGGCCGCCGTTCTTGTAGGCCCAGTCGAAGAACTCCAGCGCGATCCTGGCATCGGCCGGAGACTTCGGCTGCTTGTGGATCAGGATGAACGTCGCCGCGGCAATCGGCCACGCATCGGCGCCGGGCTCGTTGGTAAGGATCAGGTAGTAGCCGGGCGCCTTGCTCCAGTCGGCACCGGCCGCGGCCGCGGCAATCGTTTCCGCCGTCGCCGTCACCGCCTTGCCGTCCTTGTTGACGAGCCTGGTGGTGGTCAGGTTGTTCTGCTTGGCGTAGGCGGTCTCGACATAGCCGATCGAGCCCTTGGTCTGCTTGACGTTGTTGGCGACGCCCTCGTTGCCCTTGGCGCCGATGCCGGAAGCCGCCGGCCACTGCACCGCGGTGCTGGAGCCGACCTTCGACTTCCACTCCGGGCTGATGCTGGAGAGGTAGTTGGTGAACACGAAGGTGGTGCCGGAGCCGTCGGAGCGATGCACCAGCGCAATCGCCTGCGACGGCAGCTTGGCGCTGGGGTTGAGCGCCTTGATCTTCGGGTCGTCCCAGGTCTTGATCTCGCCGAGGTAGATTTTGGCGAGCGTGTCGCCATCGAGCGTCAGATCGCCGCTGGCGACGCCATCGACGTTGATGACCGGCACGACCCCGCCGAGCACGGTCGGAAACTGGATCAGGCCGTCCTTGCCGAGTTGTTCGGGCTTGAGCGGCATGTCGGAGGCGCCGAAGGTCACGGTGCGGGCGATCACCTGCTTGATGCCGCCGCCGGAGCCGATCGACTGATAGTTCAGGCCGTTGCCGGTCTCCTTTTTGTAGGCTTCGGCCCACTTGGCATAGACCGGATAGGGGAAGCTCGCGCCGGCGCCGGACACGTCCGCGGCGAGCGCCGGGACAGCGACCGCGGCGGCAATGCCGGCGGCGACGATCGTCTTGATCAAACTCACGGGATTTCTCCATCGTATGGGGTGGCGCCGGCACTGGGACCGGGCTCGCGACCACCATTAAGGGCGGGCGATGGAGCTTTTACGAAGCCTGGATGACAGTCCGATGACAGCCCGCAGGCCTTCGGCAAGTCTTTGACGATGCTCGAATCTTACCTGGATCCGGGATGCGCAGCAGTGGTCTGCTGGCGGGGAAAACAGGCGGTGAAGGTCGCCCCCTGCCCGAGCGTGCTGTCGATCAGAAGCCGGCCGCGGTGGCGGTTGAGAATGTGCTTCACCAGCGACAGCCCGAGCCCGGTGCCGCCCAGCGCGCGGCTGTCGCCGGCATCGATGCGGTAGAAGCGCTCGGTCAGCCGCGGCAAATGTTCGGGCGCGATGCCGCGGCCGTGGTCGCGCACCGCGATCTGCCATTCCGGCGCACCTTCGGGGCTCGCCTCAGCGCCGAGCCGCACCTCGACGCGCTTGCCGGAGGCGCCGTATTTGAGCGCGTTCTCGACCAGGTTCTCGACCAGCCGCAGCACCTCCTCGCGGTCGCCGAGGGTCGTCGCCGGAGCGTCCGGCAGGTCGACCTCGACGGCGAGATCGCGGTCGCGCGCCAGCGGCTCCAACCCGTCGCAGACCTGGCGGACGATCGGCACCAGATCGATCACCGTTTCCGGCCGGAGGTGAGTGCGCAGTTCGACGCGCGACAGCGACAGCAGGTCGTCGATCAGCCGCGCCATGCGGCCGGCCTGCGCGCGCATGATGCCGAGAAAGCGCTCGCGCGCTTCCGGGTCGTCGCGCGCCGGACCGAGCAGGGTGTCGATGAAACCGGTCACCGCCGCCAGCGGCGTGCGCAGTTCGTGGCTGGCATTGGCGACGAAGTCCGCCCGCATCTCCTCGACGCGGCGCAGCGGCGTCAGATCGTGGAAGGTCATCAGCAGGTGCTGATCGACGCTGCCAAGCGCGGTCGGCATCGGCACCGGCGCGACCACCAATTCCATCCAGCGCTCGAGCGGTCCGCGATCGAGATAGGTGGTGCGGCGCTTGCCGGCATCGGTCAGGGTCTTGCGCAGCAGGGTGAGGATTTCCGGCGCGCGCAGCGCGAACTGCACCGGCTCGCCCTCGCGCAGCGCCGGCGCGAACTGCGCCGCCGCGGCATTGAAATGCACAACCCGCCCGGCGCGGTCGAGCAGCACCGCCGGGTCGGGCATGCCGGCGATGAGCGCTTGCGCCACCGCGGTGCGATTTGCGTCGTGCTCGGTCAGGACATCGAGGGGCACGGCGGCGTCGTGAAGCTGCCACGGCACCAGCGCGCCGCCGACGACGCTGGCAAAGGCCAGCAGAGCATGAACGGGTGACAGATTTGCGAACATCGACAGCGCGGCGAGCGCCACCGCCGCGGCGAACAGCACGATGGCGCTGCGCCGCAGCCGGTCGGGCCATGCCGCGAACGGCGAGGGGGAATGGTCGGATCGGTCGGCCATGACGGCTAGGGTTTTCTGCTTTCGGCGGAACGGTCGGTTGTCACGCGCATCTATCCGCGGGGTCAAGTCCGGCAACGACTCAAGACCGCAACGGCTCCGACGGCGGGCGCGGCACGGAGCGCCGTCAACGCGGTGGCTCGCCGTTGACGAGCGGCGGCTCGATCGCGGCGTCCGGCGCCGCGCGCCGGCCGCGCGCGCTGATCAATGCCTCGCGCGCGGTCAGCAGCAGCACCGCGATGACGAACGGTACGATGTAGTAGAGCAGCCGGAACAACAGCATGCCGGCCAACAGCCCTTCCTTGTCCATCTGCGACAGGCCGACCAGCATCGCCGCATCGAACACCCCGAGGCCGCCCGGCGAATGACTGGCGAAGCCGAGCAGGGTCGCCGTGACGAACACCACCGCGACCACCGGAAAGCCGAGGTCGGGCTCGGCCGGCACCAGCATGTACATGGCCAGCGCGCAGAACGTCAGATCGACGATGCCGATGCCGATCTGCAGGAGCGTCAGCGGCCCGTCCGGCAGGTCCACCGTCCATGAGCCGCGGCCGACCCGGCGCGGCCGGATCCAGACCCAGGCGACATAGATGGCGAGCGCCGCCAGGATGACGAAGGCCAGCACGCGGTTGACGACCGGCGGCAACAGGTCGATCGCGCTCGCCGCCTCGGGATGGTAGGCGACGCCGATGCCGAGCACCGCGATATTGCCGAGCCAGAACGTGAGGCCGGCCAGAAAGCACACCTTCGCCACCTCGATGGCGTTGACGTCCCAGCCGGAATAGATGCGATAGCGCACCGCGCCGCCGGTGAAGGCGCTGGCGCCGGCGTTGTGGCCGACCGAGTAGCTGGTGAAGGCGGCAAGCGCCTTGATGCGATAAGGCACATCGCGCCG
>JBDHSY010000091.1:0-8946 GCA_039808405.1 Xanthobacteraceae bacterium | reverse complement strand
CTGGTCGCGCGGCCGCCGCGGTTCGGCCGAGATTCGTAAATGCCCGGAATGGACACGGACAGGCACGACAGGTCGGTACAGTCTGCCGGCCGCTCGATGCGGATCGTGCGGCCGTCGATCTCGAACGAAAAGCTCTGGTCGGCATGGGCCATGCCGCCGACAACCGAGAGCGCCGCTGCCACCAAAAGTGTCTTCATAAAACCCTCCCCAAGCGAAATCTGCAAACGTCGGCGGCAGTCTGGTGCAGGGCGTCGCCGGCGTATGTGCGGCGGGTCACAGTCGTCAGGAGGGGTCGCGCGGGCGCACCGTTTGGTTCAGTCCGGACCCGCTACGGGGCTGAAATCCAGCCGCTGCGCTCGGCCGCGACGATCAGGAGCACGATCGCGAGCGTGATCGCGGCGGCGATCAGCTTCTGCCGCCCGTCGATGCCGCGGCCGATGTACCATAGCAGCGCTACGCCCATCAGAACGGGCACGATTATCTCCAGCGACATCCCGGCTTCTCCTCGCAAAGCACGCCAATCCCGACAATTTTAGCGATCCGCTCAACGGGCCGCCAAATCATTTCTGGCACCGTCCTCGGCAACAAGAGAGGCGGCCATGAGCGAAGTCGAGTTCGAGCAGTTGATGGATGTCGTGCGGGTGGTGCTGGAGCAGGACGACGTCGAGGATTTTCTCGAGGACTGGTCGGTCAACCTCGCGCCGCCGGCGCACGCCAACGACAACGACGGGCCGTGGCCGCTCATTCCGTTCCCGGACGGCTGGACCGCCTCGTGCTGAGCGTGACGACGGCGCCTCCAGACAAACCCGAAAGCAAGGACGCCCCTCGGCGCGAACCCCGCCTCAGTACAGCCCGCGTCCGGAGGCGAGGCTAAAACTCTCGGTCGGGCGCACCGGCGCGTAGGCCGAGACCGGGCGGGTCTCGACCAGCGACGCCTCGCGCAGCGGCGCGTGGGTCGCCATTGGTGCGTCGGGAACGAATGGCCGCGCGGCGGCGACCCGCACCGCCGACGGCGAGGGCGCCGGCTCCCCGGTGCGCAGAGTCGCCACCAACTGGCGATCGTCAGACCCTTCGAGCGGTGCCGGCCCGACATATTCCACCCGCACCTGCGCCACCCCGCGCGAGGTGAAGTCGAGCAGCTTCGCGGCGCGGTTGGAGACGTCGATCACCCGGTTGCCGTGATAGGGGCCGCGGTCGTTGACGCGCACCACCAGCGAGCGGCCGTTGCGCAGATTGGTGACGCGGGCATAGGACGGCAGCGGCATGGTCGGATGGGCGGCGCTGAGCGAGGCCATGTCGAACACCTCGCCATTGGCGGTGAGGCGCCCGTGGAAGGCGTCGCCGTACCACGAGGCGATGCCTTCGGCGCGGTAGTTGCGGTCTTCCTTCGGCACATAGGTGCGCCCGGCGACGACGTAGGGTTTGCCGACGCGATAGGTGCCGCCGCCTTTCGGCACCGGCTGGCCGAATGCGACCACCCGTGGCGACGCCGAGACCCCGTATTTCGGATCGACGCGGTTTGCGACGGAGCAGTTGGCAAGCGCAAGGCTTGCACACGTCAGCACCGCCGCGCGCGCAACCTGGCGCGCCGATATCCCCCGAGAGCCGATCCCCATGTCCGGTCCTACCACCCTCGCTCACGGCCGCCTGCGTATCGCACAGGCGGGCCGATCCCCGACAAATGAGCGCGTCAACCCGGCGCTCGCAGCGTCCGGATCGCACGAGCCGTCACTTCACCGCCGGTTCCCGCCATCATCGCAGCGAAAACGCGGCAAAATCAGGATTAGCCGGAAAGTGGTAAACGCTTGGTTCGAGGGCGCCGCCAACCGGTCGCCTCGGGGGTCGCTCGAGGCGCAAAAACGACAATGGCCGGGACGGGCCCGGCCATGGTGTCTTCGGGAGCGGAGAGATCAGTTGCGCGAGGCCTGCCAGCGCCCGCTGCAGGCGACGCCGGCGGAAGCGCCGTTCCACTTGCCCGAACCGCTGTTGCCGCTGAGCTGACCGTTGCCGTGGGCGCCTTGCAGCGAGACCCGGACCACGCCGCTCGAGTTGACCTTGCCGGCCAGTTCGCCCGTGCCGGCCGCGCTGATCCGGCCGTCGCTCACCACGACGGGATAGCTGGCGCTCGGCTGGCAATCGCCGGCGTTGGTGACGATGGTCACGGTCCACTGCCCGTCGAAGGGCGACGCGAGAGCCGCAGACGGCGTGGCCACGCCGGCAAAAGCAAGCCACAGGCCACAATAAAGACGGCTGCGGTCGAGACGCATGATCATCCTCGGGGAGTGAATGGAAGATGTCCGTCTTCTAGCGGAGAATGTGGTAAGAATATGTTGCAACGCAAAAATGCTGTGAAGAGCGCTTGGCTTGTGCGTTTTTCGGGATAGCGCCCTCGGGTTCGACCCGAGGGCGAAAGCCGGCTTGCGCGAAGGACGGCAACTGAGACCAACGCTCTGGAGCTTCCTTACCGATTCCGGAGAGAGGTGGACATGCGCTAGCGGAAGAACAGCCAGAGCAGAATGATGACGGGGATCGGCACCCCCAGCAGCCACAGAAGAATCCCGCGTCCCATATTCGCCTCCTTGCGATCAAGATTTCGCAAAGAGAACGCCGGCCGCGGCGAGGGGTTCCGGCAGGCGGGGTGGGGCTACCAGTGGCCGGTGTTGGGCATCGAGGCCCACGGCTCCTGCGGCGGGCGTGCCTCGCCCTTCTGCAACAATTCGATCGAGTGCAGGTCGGGCGAGCGCACGAACGCCATCTGGCCATCGCGCGGCGGGCGGTTGATGACCACGCCGTGCTTCATCAAGTGCTCGCAGGTGGCATAAATATCGTCGACCTCGTAGGCGAGGTGGCCGAAAAAGCGATCCTCGCCGTAGGCTTCCTCGTCCCAGTTGTAGGTCAGTTCGACCAGCGGCGCGCCGCGGCCCGCGGGCGAGGCTTTCACCAGCGCCTCGTCGCCCGGCGCGCACAGAAACACCAGCGTATAGCGCCCCTGCGCACGCTCGCTTCGCCGCACTTCGACGAGGCCAAGGGCATCGCGATAGAACGCAAGCGCCGTATCGAGATTGCGGACGCGCAGCATGGTGTGCAGATAACGCATCGGTGGCTCCTTATCGAATGGTGCGCAGGGCCGATCAGGCGCGCGGCAGCCCGGCGTCGGCCGGCGGCGTCTCGCGCGCACTGGTGGAGGGATGCGGACCGGTGCGATCGAGATCGGCGCGCAGGCGCGCGAACGTCTGCTTGAAGTAACTTTCGCGCGCGTCGTTGAAGCGGCGCTGGCGTTCGCGGAATTGCGCGACGTGGCGCGCGATGTCCTCGCGTATCGAGTCCGGTCGGCGGGTCGGGTGGCTCATGGACGGCGGATCGCTCTCAAAACTCTGATCTGCTGATGGTATGCTAGCATATTCCACGCAACACGGTTGAATTCAACGGCTGCATGCTTCGCCTCCGTGGGAGTTCCACAGGGGATGCGCGGAACGATCGGCGCACGCACGCGTTAAGGTGGCATTGCCCGCTTGGCCCGCTTGGAAACCCGATGACCGACCCTGTTCAGAACGCTGCGGTGGACCGTACGTTGCGCGCCTATTTCCTGATGCACAACCTGTCCGACGCCGCCGCGCGCGACGCGCACGACAAGCTCGTCGACTACGTGGCGCTATTGGTCTCGGCCGGCGAGCGCGATCTCGACCGGCTGACGCTGTGCGGACTGACCTATCTGCGCGAGAACGATGGCGCGCGTGTGCCGTCGCGCGCCTTCAGCGGGCTATAGCGCCGAACGGCGGCTCTCGCCGCACACCGGTTTGCCTCTTCAGGCGAGGCGCGCCACACTGGCGGGCGATGCGGCCGAACCGCGCCGCACAACCGGACCCTCACCCGTGATCACCTCGAACCTCAGCGCTGGACTGGAGCGGCTCGGCGACCTGATCGCGGAGGCCTCATCGATCGTGCCGTTCACCGGCGCCGGTATTTCCACCGAGTGCGGCATTCCGGATTTTCGCTCGCCGACCGGGTTGTGGGCGCGGCACCGGCCGATCCCGTTCAACGCGTTCGTTGCGAGCCGCGAGGCGCGCGACGAAGCGTGGCGCCGGCGCTTCGCCATGGAGGAGGTGTTCGCAAACGCCCGCCCCGGACGCGGGCACCGCGCGCTGGCCGCGTTGCACCGCGCCGGCAAGGTGCCCGCCGTCATCACCCAGAACATCGACAACCTGCACCAGGCCTCCGGCATCGCGGCCGACGCCGTCGTGGAGCTGCACGGCAACACCACCTATGCACGCTGCCTCGGCTGCGACAAAACCTATGAGCTGCAATGGGTGAGGGAGCGGTTCGAGGCAGACGGCAGTGCGCCCGACTGCACCGCCTGCGAGGCACCCGTGAAGACGGCGACGATCTCGTTCGGGCAGGCGATGCCGGACGCGGCGATGCGGCGCGCCGCCGCGCTCGCGCAGGCCGCCGACCTGTTTCTCGTCGTCGGCTCCTCGCTCGTGGTGTGGCCGGCCGCGGGCTTTCCGCTGATGGCGCGCGAAGCCGGCGCGCGGCTTGCCATCATCAACAACGAGCCGACCGATCAGGATGCCGCCGCCGATCTCGTGATCCACCACGACATCGGCGACGTGTTAGCGCCGTTCGTCGGCAACTGACGGCGCATGGCGGTACCGGTCCGGCCGCATGCAAGTTGTTCACAGCCGCGCCGACGGCCTTTTTTGGCTTTGCCGGCCGGGCAGCAATGCTATCGTCAACAAGGGCGATTCGCGTAACCTGTTCGGGATCGAGCGATGCCTTCAAAGGGCGTGGCGGCGCGGCCCGGCACGACCCGACAGGGCAGATGGTCAGAGGTGGGTCCGGGGCGATGGGATCAGACAGTTTTGAGTCCACAGGCAACGACGATCGCGCCCGCGGCGAAGCCGGCGCATCTGGCCTGAGTTCGCAACGTCGCGCTGACAATCCCGCCACACGCTTCGCTTCCGCCGATGCGGCCGCCACCGATCTCGTCGAGATGAGCGGCGTCATCAAATGGTTCGACGCCTCCAAGGGCTACGGCTTCATCATTCCCGACAACGGCTGGCCGGACGTGCTGCTGCACGTCACGGTGCTGCGGCGCGACGGCTACCAGACCGCCTATGAGGGCGCGCGCGTGGTGTGCGAATGCGCGCGCCGCGCCAAGGGATTTCAAGCCTTCCGCATCATCTCGATGGACGACTCCACGGCGATCCATCCGGCGCAGATGCTGCCGCCGCGCACCCATGTCAGCGTGACCCCGACCAGTGGGCTCGAGCGCGCGCAGGTGAAGTGGTTCAACCGGCTGCGCGGCTTCGGCTTTCTCACCTGCGGCGAGGGCACGCCGGACATTTTTGTGCACATGGAAACCCTGCGCCGCTACGGCATGACCGAGCTGCGCCCGGGGCAGGTGGTGCTGGTGCGGTTCGGGCCGGGCTCCAAGGGCATGATGGCCGCCGAGATCCGCCCGGAGAACGGTGCGCCGGGGCTGTCGTCGCACTGACCCGCACACGAGGCGACGGCCTCATCGCGCGCCCCTGACCCGATAGCGACCGGCGCTCCGGTCCCGACGCCTCGCGGCCGGGGCGGCTCGCCGGCTCCCTCCAAAATCATGTAAACTTGTCTCGCTTTCGCCTTGCGCATGTGATGAAGCGTGCGCGCGGACAGGCACGATGGGCACGACGACATGCGGCATTTGCGGGTAGGACAAGGAACGGCGGCGGTGCGGCGGCAACTGACCGGCGCGCCCCTGATCAGGATGGCGCGGGTCGTGGCGGCGCTGCTGGCGCTTGCCGTCATGGCGGCGACGGGGGCGCGCGCGGCCGACGTCGAGACGCTGGAGATCGCCAGCAAGACCGGCGTCCACGTCTTCGCCGTCGAGATGGCCCGCACCGACGAGGAGCGTCGCACCGGGCTGATGTACCGCAAAAGCTTGCCCGAGGGCCGCGGCATGCTGTTCGATTTCTCGCCGCCGCAGGAAGTGACGATGTGGATGAAGAACACCTTCGTCTCGCTCGACATGATCTTCATCGCTGCCGACGGTCGCATTCTGCGCATCGCCGAGCACACCGAGCCGCAATCGACCAAAACCATTGCCTCGCGCGGGCCGGCCAAGGGCGTGCTCGAGGTGGTGGCCGGCACGGCCCGCAAGCTCGGCATTGCGCCGGGCGACAGGGTGGGGCACCCTCTGTTCGGCACGCGCTGACCGCCGTCTTGCTGGGGCGGCATCAAGCGTGTATCGACGGCCCGGAAGCGGCGGGCCCAAGCCCGGCGGCCGTCAGCGGCCGCAGCCGACGGTGAAACGGTCTTTCGGGGTATAGCGCAGCCTGGTAGCGCGGCAGTTTTGGGTACTGCAGGTCCGCGGTTCGAATCCGCGTGCCCCGACCAGTTCAGCGGCTGCAAGACGAGACAGTTTTGTCCTGTCCGGCCCCGCCGATCCTCGCCGGCCCGGCGGCGGCGCGCGGCTGCCGGCCGGCAAACCGCGTGGCCGCCTCGATCAATCGAACATGGCAACCGCCCGCGTCCAGCCGCCCGAACCGCCCTTCACCTTGTAAGGGAAGCAGGCGACCGTAAAGCCGTGGGCGGGCAGGGCCTCGAGGTTGCAGAGTTTCTCCATGTGGCAGTAGGGCGTTTCGCGGCCGGCGTAGTGGCCCTCCCAGATGATGCTGGCGTCGCGATCCCTCTCCCAGGCCTTGCGCATGTGATGGAAGGGCGCATCCCACCCCCACGCGTCGATACCGGTCACGCGCACGCCAAAATCCTGCGTCAGGTGCAGCGTCGCCGCCCGGCCCATCCCGCAACCCGCATTCAGGTATTCGTCGCTGCCGACCAGACCGCCGGCGCGGGTGTTGACCAGCACGATATCCATCGGCTGGATGGCATAGCCGATCCGCTTGAGCTCGGCGTCGATATCCTCCGGCTGGACGACGTAACCGTCCTCGAAATGACGAAAGTCCAGTTTGACGCCCGGGCGGAAGAACCAGTCGAGCGGCACCTCGTCGATCGTCATCATGCGCCGTCCGTTGATGCTCTTCGAGTGGTAGTGATAGGGCGCATCCATGTGCGTGCCGTTATGGGTGGACAGGGTCGCCACCTCGAACGCCCAGCCTTCCTGATTCGGCAGGTCCTCCGCCTTCAGGCCGGGAAACGCATCGAGCAGCATCCAGGCATTTTGCTTGTTGTCGCGATACTCGATCTTCGGGATCATGTTGGGATGGTCGAGGATGACGTCGTTATCGAGCGCCACGGAAATATCGACGATCTTCGAAGGCAGCTTCACGATCACTCTCCACGTTCTTGCGGGACCGGCGCACGCGCGATCTGGTTAATTATCGAGCGATAACCGTACCGGCGCAACGCGAAGCGATCAAGCCGACGTCTGACGTCGGCTTGCTTCCATCGACGAAAAAAGAAGGGGCGCCGTCGCGGGCCGGTGCGCCGACGGATATCTGTCAGTAGCCGCCGCGATAGTAGCGCTCGTCGCACTCGGCGACGTAGATCGAGCCGTCGGGTGCGCGATAGCGGCACATGTCCGGTCCGCCCGGCGGGGACGAGGAATTGGCGACCGCCGCGCCAAGCAGCGCGCCGGCGCCGGCGCCGAGCAGGGTGCTGCCGGTGTTGCGTCCGATCGCCTGGCCGAGCAGCGCGCCGCCGGCCGCGCCGAGTACGGCGCCGGTGGCGGTGCGTTGTTCATGCGGGGTCTGCGCGCAGCCGGCGAGCGCGGTGCCGAGGGCAACGACGCCGATGGCGGTCCATTTCACGATGGTCATGAGATACCTGTTGTGCGGGTTGCCGTGATCGATAAGGGCAATGGTGCGACATGCGGGATGAACGCGGCCTGACTGAGGCAGCGCTTTGGCCGGGCGGGCGTCGTCAATGCCCCATGCCCGGCTCCACCACGCCGTTGAAGATGTCCGGGTTGGGCTCGCCGTCCACGATCAACAGTCCGGCGAGGCCGCGTTCGGCGCGCGACAGGGCGTGATCGACCAGCGTGTAGCTGCCCGGCACGTCGAGTTTGAACTCGGTGATGACCGCGCCGCCGGCCGGCACCAGCACGGTCTGCACGCCCTCCAGCGGCGCACTCATCAGGCCGCCGAGATTGTAGACCTTGTCGAAAATCTCGCCGATGACGTGGAACGACGAGGTGAAGTTGGGGCCGCCGACCCCAAAATAGATCCGCACCGTCTCGCCGACCTTGGCGTGCAGCGGGTGCAGTTTTGAGATGGCGCCGACCGAGCCGTTGAACACAAAATACTCGGGCCGCTCGTTGAGCAGTTTTTCGACGCTGAACTCCTGGCTGCCGTGCTGGCCGTAGGGCGCATCGGTGTAGATTTCGCCCTGCATCACATAGAACTCGTGATCGACCGGCGGCAGGCCGCCTTCGGGCTCGACCAGAATCAGCCCGTACATGCCGTTGGCGATGTGCTCGGCCACCATCGGCGTGGCGCAGTGATAGACGTACAGGCCCGGCAGCAGCGCCTTGAAGCTCATCGTCTTCTCTTTGCCGGGATCGACCTGTGTGGCGGCGGCACCGCCGCCCGGGCCGGTCGCGGCATGGAAATCGACCGAGTGGATCATGTTGCTGTCGGCCGAATTCTTGAGGTGCACGTCAACGGTATCGCCGACGCGCACGCGAATGAAGGGGCCCGGAATTTTGCCGTTGAAGGTCCAGTAGCCGAACGTCGTTCCTTCGGCGAGGCGCGCCTCCATCTCGACCGTGAACAGGTCGACCCGCACCGTCTTGGGGTCGCGCTTGCCGATCGGCGGCGGCAGGTCGTTGGGCTCGCGCGAGATGTCGGCCTCCACCAGCGTCTGGGCGGCCGGCGTCGCCGTCACCAGAAACTGCCCCTCCATGCCGGCCAGCCGATGGCCGGGCACGTCGCAGTAATAGAGGAAGTCGCCGGCCTTGGTGGCGCGGAACACGATGCTGGTGCTGGCGCCCTTGCTGACGACGCG
>JBDHSY010000090.1:0-8966 GCA_039808405.1 Xanthobacteraceae bacterium | reverse complement strand
GTGAACCCCCGTCGCTTGGCGTGGCCGAAGGAACCACGTCCGTTGCACGTCGGGGCCAGTCTGGGCGCCGGATGTCGCGGCCGGAAAGCAAAAGACTTCGGCAATTGCTGCCTCTTTAGGCGATCGCCGGCCTCGGCCGCGCGATCCGCCGGCGCCGTTGCGCTTCCGTCACAGCCGGCGGCACGGCAGCGGAGCCGCCGCTACCGCAGGCGCGGCGCGCGACGCAATGCGACCAAAGTTTTTCGCGGCGTTCGGCGATCGTTCCGCCTGACGCGCTGGACCGCGGTGCGGTCGCGGGCTGTAATCGCCAAAAGCGTCAACCGGACAGAATGTCATGCTTGGCGGGAGGACAGGATCGGCCTTGTACCTTGCCGCAGCCATGCTTGCCGGCACTGCCCATGCCGAGACGCTGCCCCCGCCGCTGAACCTGCAACCCGACCCGCTGAGCGGCGGCGCCCGCCCCGAGCGCTTTCTGTTCTTCGCCGGCACCGACCTGTGGCGCAACGCCGGCACGCTTTACGGCGGCATGCTGTGGTCGCCGAACGGCCTTGCCCGCGACGGGCTGACGTTCAAGCTATTGTATGCCGGCGGCGTCTACCGCTACCGCGCCGGCGCCTTCACCATCCTCGGCGCCCACGACACCGTGGCGCTGCTTCCGGGCTTTCATGTCAGCCGCGGCCGTTTCTTCGCGACCGTCTATGGCGGCCCCGATCTGCAATATCACCGCACGTTTCCCACCGATCCCGGCAACCGTCTCAACGGCGGCCACCTCGGCCTGCGCGTCGGCGCCGACCTGTGGTGGGAACCCTACGAGCGCTGGATGGCGATGGCGTCGCTGTCGGCCTCGACCGTCGGCAACAGCTATGGCGTGCGCCTCGCTGGCGGCTGGCGCGTCAAGGATCGCTTCTGGCTCGGCCCCGAGATCGAGGCGTCGGGCGACCGCAACTATCGGCAGTGGCGGGTCGGCGCCCACGTCACCGCGCTGCGCTTCTGGTTCGGCGAGTGGACGCTCGCAGCCGGCTACGTGCAAGACAGCGAGGGGCGCGATGGCGTCTACGGCCGCCTCGGATTTCTGATCCGGCGCTGAAGCGCGAGGCGCCCCACCCCACCCTCCCCGCAAGCGGCGGAGGAATAAGGGAGGAGCGCGCAAAGCAACGCCCGGGCACGAGGCCCGGGCGTGGAACATTGGAGAGATGCGCGAGGCGCGACGCAGCCGCCTCAGGTGTCGCTGATCCCGGAGCCGAAATCGCCGAAGCTCGGCGCCGGCATATCCGGCGCGGCAGCCGGCTCGGGCGCCGGGGCTGGCGCGCGGCGCGGAGCGGCGCGCTTGCGGGCAGCTTTTTTCGGCGCGGCCTTGCTGGCCGTCTTGCGCGGCGCCGCCTTGCGGGCAGGCCGTGCCTTGCGGGCGGCTGACTTGGCCTTTTTGGCCTTCTTGGCCTTTTTGGCGGTCTTTCTGGCCGTCTTCTTGGCCGCTTTCTTCGCCGTCTTCTTGGCAGCCTTGCGCGTGGCTTTCCTTACGGTCTTCTTCGCGGACTTCTTGGCAGATTTCTTCGCCGACCGCTTGGCCGTTTTCTTCGCCGCCTTGCGAACGGTTTTCCTGGCCGATTTCCTGGCCGATTTCTTGGCCGCCTTCTTCGCTACCTTGCGCTTTTTGCTCTTTGTCGCCTTAGCCATCGTGGTCCTCCAGTTGCCGCTGTGTTCACAACGCGGGGGGCTCCAGAACGATCAATTGACCTGTGGGCGTGGGCCGCCGGTCGCCCAATCGAGAAGTTCAATCGTGTGCACCACGGGGACGTCAATCCCGCCGGCAATCTGCACCAGGCAGCCGATGTTTCCGGCTGCGATCATGTCCGGCTTGACCGTTGCGATGTTGGCGACCTTGCGATCGCGCAACCGTTCCGCAATGACAGGCTGCATGATGTTGTACGTCCCTGCCGAGCCACAGCACAAATGACTCTCCGGGATATCTTTCACCACGAATCCGCACTTGGAAAGCAATTCTTTTGGCGCCTGCGTTATTTTCTGTCCATGCTGCAGAGAACAGGCGGCGTGATAGGCAACGACGAGGCCGCTCGGCCTGGCAGGAACGCGAAGATCGAGGCCGGCGAGATACTCGGTGATGTCCTTGGCCAGCGCCGAGACGCGCGCCGCCTTGGCGGCGTAAGCGGCATCCTCGCGCAGCATGTAGCCGTAGTCCTTGATCACCGTGCCGCAGCCCGAGGTGGTGATGAGGACCGCATCGAGGCCACCGCGGTCGGCCTCCGCGCACCAGGCGTCGATGTTGGCGCGGGCCGAGGCGAGCGCCTCATGGTCGCGGCCCATGTGGTGGGTCAGCGCGCCGCAGCACTGCTCGTCGCGCACCAGCACCACCTCGATGCCGTGGCGGGTCAGCAGGCGGATCGCCGCCGCATTGATGCCGGGATCGAGCACGCTCTGGGCGCAGCCCTGTAGCAGCGCGACGCGGCCGCGCCGCTCGCCCTCGGCCGCGAACACGCTGCCGCCCGCCGCGCCCGGCGGCGGCAGGCTTTTGGGCGCCAGCGCCAGCATCGCCCGCAGGCGGCGGTTCAAGGTCGGCACGCTCGGATCGCCGGACACCGGAATGAAGGTGGCGAACGGCCGGGCCAGCCGCGCCAGCCGCATCGCCCAGCGAAACAGCGCCGGATTCGGCAGCACCCTGGCCAGCGCCAGCCGCAGCATCCGCTCGGTCCACGGCCGCTCGTAGTCGCGCTCGATGCGGGTGCGGGCCTGATCGACGAGGTGCATGTAGTGCACGCCGGACGGACAGGTGGTCATGCAGGCCAGGCACGACAGGCAGCGGTCGATGTGCTTGACCACCTCCGGCGTCGGCTTCCGGTCCTTCTCCAGCATCTCCTTCATCAGGTAGATGCGGCCGCGCGGGCTGTCGAGCTCGTCGCCGAGCAGCACGTAGGTCGGGCAGGTCGCGGTGCAGAAGCCGCAATGCACGCAGGCGCGCAGGATCTTGTCGGCCTCGGCGATGTCGGGATCGGCGAGTTGTTGCGGGGTGAACTCGGTCTTCATGAGGCGCCTTCCCGCGCCATGCGGCCGCGGTTGAGGATGTGCTTGGGATCGAAACCGGTCTTGATGCGCCGGCTCAGCGCGGCAACGCCTTCGGCCTGCGGATGGAACACCTCGATCGCGGCGCGGGCGGCTTCGGAGGCACGCACCAGCATGGCGTGGCCCTGCGCCGCCGCGACCTGCGCCCGCAGTTCGGCCGCCTGCGCCGCGGTGTCGGAGCGCTCCGGCAGCGCCGCCCAGATCAGGCCGCCGCCCCAGTCGTAGACCACCAGCGCCTCGTGCTCGCGCGCCGCCAGCGCACCGAGCGCGCCGCCGGCGGCCGCCGGCCAGACGATGCGCCAGACGACGCGCGCGCCGTGCGGTCCGTCGGCGGCGAAGGCGCGCACGTCGCGCAGCCACGCCCACGCCGCGCGGGAGGCGTCGGCGTCGAGCCGCGTGGCGCGGCCGAACGAGGCGAGCAGCGCCTCCAGCGTGCCGGCGCGGTGCGCCACAGAGGCGGTGATGCCTTCCAGCCTGATGAGCGTCACCGCGTCGCCATGGCCGAGCGCGGCCAACTCGCCACCGAGCGCCGCTTTCGGCACATGGGCCGCGCCGGAGACGTCGAACGGCGAGCCGAGCGCCGTCGTCATCGCCCGCCCCGCCACCTCGTCGTCGAGGCCGCCGAGCGCCAGCGTGATCTCGTCCTCGGCCTTCGGCAGCACCTTGAGCGTCGCCTCGACCATCACCGCCAGCGTGCCCCACGAGCCCGACAGCAGCTTGCAGAGGTCGTAGCCGGTGACGTTCTTCACCACCTTGCCGCCGGCCTTGAAGGTGTCGCCGAAGCCCGACACGGCCAGCGCGCCCAAGAGATGATCGCGCACGCCGCCGGCCTTGACGCGGCGCGGCCCGGCGAAGCCGGTTGCGATCATGCCGCCGATGGTGCCGCGCCCCGGCACCGTTCCGAGCAGCGGCGCGGTGTCCATCGGCTCGAAGGCGAATTCCTGGTTTTTGGACTCCAGCAGCGCCACGACGTCGGCCAGCGGCGCGCCGGCCTCGACGGTGACGATCAGTTCGCCCGGCTCGTAGCCGACCACGGCGTTGAGCGGCGCGAGATCGAGCACCGCGTTGCCGGCCACCGCGTGGCCGACGGCGCGCTTGGTGCCGTGGCCGACGATCTCCAGCGGCTGTTCGTCGGCCAGCGCGGCGCGCACCGCCTGTTCGACGTCGGCTGCGTCCCTGACCTTGAGAATGTCCACGATGGCAACCGTTCAGAATCTGGGAATATCGGGAAAGGCGAGCTGGCCGCGATGCACATGGACGCGGCCAAGCTCGGCGCAGCGGTGCAGCACCGGAAACACCTTTCCGGGATTGAGCAGCCCGCCGGCGTCGAAGGCGCACTTGACGCGCTGCTGCTGGGCGATGTCGATGTCGCTGAACATGTCCGGCATCAGGTCGCGCTTCTCGATGCCGACGCCGTGCTCGCCGGTGAGCACGCCGCCAAGCTCGACGCAGGCGCGCAGAATATCGGCGCCGAACGCCTCGGCGCGTTCCATCTCGCCCGGCTGGTTGGCATCGAACAAAATCAGGGGGTGCAGGTTGCCGTCGCCGGCATGGAACACGTTGGCGCAGCGCAGACCGTATGTCTCCGACAGCGCGCGGATGCGGGTCAGCGCTTCCGGCAGACGGCCGCGCGGGATGGTGCCGTCCATGCAGATGTAATCCGGCGAGATGCGCCCGACCGCCGGGAACGCCGCCTTGCGCCCGGCCCAGAACAGCAGCCGCTCGTCCTCCGAATTGGAGATGCGGCAGGTGGTCTGGCCGCACTCGCGGGCGATGGCGTCGACGCGCAGGATCAGTTCGTCGACCTCGACCTTGGGACCGTCGAGTTCGACGATCAACAGCGCCTCGACGTCGAGCGGATAGCCGGCGTTGACGAAAGCCTCGGCCGCCGCCGTCGCCGGCTTGTCCATCATCTCCATGCCGGCCGGGATGATGCCGGTGGCGATGATGCGGGCGACGCACTCGCCGGCCGCCTCGACGCTGGGGAAGCCGGCCAGCACCGCGCGCGCGGTCTCCGGCTTTTGCAGGATGCGCACGGTGATCTCGGTGACGACGCCGAGCAGCCCCTCGGAGCCGGTGATGACGCCCATCAGGTCGTAGCCGGAGCATTCCGGCGCCTTGCCGCCGATGCGCAGCACCTCGCCGGTGATCAGCACGATCTCGCAGCCGAGCACGTTGTTGGTGGTCATGCCGTATTTCAGGCAGTGCACGCCGCCGGAATTTTCCGCGATGTTGCCGCCGATCGAGCAGGCGATCTGCGACGACGGATCGGGCGCGTAGTAGAAACCGCCATGGGCCACCGCCTGGCTGATGGCGAGGTTGGTGACGCCCGGCTCCGTCACCACGACGCGGTTGTCGAAATCGATCTCGCGGATGCGCTTGAACTTGCTCATGCCGAGCAGCACGGCGTCGGCCAGCGGCAGCGAGCCGCCCGACAGCGAGGTGCCCGAGCCGCGCGGCACCACCTTGATGCCGTTGTCATAACAGTAGCGCAGCACCTTCGCGACCTGCTCGGTGGTATCGGGCAGCACCACCACCATCGGCGGCTGGCGGTAGGCGTTCAGCGCATCGGACTCATAAGGCTTCATCTCGGTGGCACTGGAAATCACGCCCTCGCCCGGTACGATCGAGCGCAGCGCGGCGACGATCTCGTCGCGCCGGCCAAGCACCGTCTGATCGGGCACCGGCATCTCAATCGGCATTCGCTTCTCCACCTCGCCGCATATGCGTCCGACTACAGACGATGGCACGGCTCATACCATTTTACGGGCTTGTCTGGAACGACTCTAACATGGCATTGAGAATAGCCTTTCGTACTGTTCGGGCACCCCTCCGCGGGAGGAGGCCGCCAGCCGCGGCGGCGCCGCTCTCCGCATCGTCGTCACGCTCTCTAGCCAGGACATCTTTCATGAAACTTCCTCTTGCCACGACCCTTGCCACGACCTTTGCCACGACCTTTGCAACGCTTGCCATCGTTGTTGCCGCGCCGTCGTTTGCGCAGGCGCAGGATCTCGCAGCCGGCGAGTCCTCGTTCAAGAAATGTCTCGCCTGCCATGCGATCGGGCCGGGCGCCAAGAACAAGGTCGGTCCGGAGCTGAACGGGCTCGACGGCCGCAAGGCGGGCAGCGTCGAAGGCTATTCCTACTCGCCCGCCAACAGGGACTCCGGCCTGACCTGGGACGAGGCGACGTTCAAGGAATACATCCGCGATCCCAAGGCCAAGATTCCCAAGACCAAGATGGCCTTCGCCGGCATCAAGAACGAGAAGGAAATCGATAACCTCTGGGCCTACCTGGCGCAGTTCAAGGCCGACGGCAGCAAGAAGTAGGCGGAATCCCGCTTTTCGAAACGCTTCCCCGGCTCCGGCCGGGGCAGCGCGACGACTGACGCCGACGTGCCCTAGCCGGCCGGCGCCAGCGCCGACGGCGGCGCCAGCTTGAGCGGGATCGACGCCTGCACCACCAGCCCGCGGGCGCGCGCATCGAGCACGCCGACGGCGCGCAACGCCAGCAGCGTCACGCTCTGCACCGTGTCGCGCAGCTTGACCGGATCGTCCAGATTGTCGGGCGCGAGCGGGCCGACCAGCGCCTCGTGCAGCGCGCCGAGCACGGCGGTCGCGGCCAGCGCGGTGTCCTGCGAGGGCAGATGGCCGGCACGCATCGCCGCCTCGATGCGCGTTTCGATCTCGGCGGCGATCTCGCGCCGTCCGGCCAGCCGCGAGGCGGTGACGTCGACATCGACCGGCTCCGCCAGCACGCCCCACGCCAGCTTGTGATGCGACACCACATGCACGGCGATGGTGGTGACGGCGGCCGCCAGCGCCGACGACGGGCCGGGCGCCGCATCGGCGGCCCGGCGGATGGCCTCGGCCTCGGCGTGGGCGACGTCGGCGATCAGTTCGGAGATCAGGTCGGCCTTCGAGGGGAAGTAGCGATAGACGGTGCCGGCGGCGACGTTGGCGCGGCTTGCGACGGGTGCGATCTGGACCGCGGCCATCCCACCTTCGGCGGCGGCCTCGCGGGCGGCCTGGAGGATGGCGCTGCGGCGGGCCGCCAGCCGGCGGACCACCTGGTGAGTGCGACGATAGACCATGGGCGTCCCTCGTTCCCTGAGAAGAACTGAACAATAATTCATGGGAAGAGGCAAGTGATTCGGCGCACCTTTTGCGCAAACTTTGGTCGCAGAGGTTAATGCAAGCTCAGTCCATGCCGAGGGCGCGTACGGCGGCGGCGAGCGCCATGCCGACCGCCACGGCGAGGAAGTCGCTGCGGGTCAGCATCGCCACCGCGACCGCGGCCACGATCGCCAGCACCACCACGGCGCCGCCGTTGACCACCACCGGTGCTACCGCGGCGAGGATGATCGAGCCCGGCAGCGCATCGAGCATCCGCCGCACGCGCGGCGTCACCGTGACGTAGCGCATCAGCCAGTAGCCGCCGAGCCGCGAGGCCACGGTGACCGCGACCATCACCGCGATCGCCGTAAGCACCTCCGGGCGCGCCCAGTCAGTCATCGTCGCCTCCCGTCAGGCCGGCGGCGAGCGCGCCCGACAACGCGCCGACGATGATGAACCACCAGCCGCCGACCAGCCGCTCGACCAGAACGGCGACCGCGCCCGCCACCAGCCACGGCACCGCGAAGGCGAGGCCGCGCCAGGCCGGCACCAGCATCGCGGCGAAGAACGCCGGAAACACCAGATCGAGGCCGTAGAGTTTCGGGTCCGACAGGCTCGCGGCGAGCACGTAGCCGGGCAGCGCCGCCACCAGCCACACCAGATACAAAACGATGCCGCCGCCGAGATAGAACGAGGCATCGGCGCCGCCGTCCTTGCGGTAGCGGGTCGCGGCGAGCCAGCCGGCGTCGGTGACGATCAGCAGCGCCGGATAGGTCTGCCATGCCGGCAGCGTGCCGAGCCACGGCCGCATCGATGCGGTCATCAGGCTGAAGCGGATGTTGACGGTCAGCGTCAGCAGCGCGAGCTGGGCGATGGTCGCCGCCGTCAGCACGTCGGGCCACGCCTGCACCGCGACGAACTGCGACATGCCGCCATAGACCGCGCCCATGAACAGCTGCACCTCGGTGAGGGTGAAGTGCTTTTGCGCGCACAGCGCGCCGAAGGCGATGCCGAAGGCCACGGTGCCGGGCAGCACCGGCGCGATCGCGCAGATGCCGGGCCACAGCGCGGCGCGCGACCAGTAGGCCGGCGGTAAACCGTCAGTCGATGAGGACACAGCCATCGCGAGATGCCCACGGCGCAAGCCGCCCCCGAGCGGCGCGGCGCGAAGCGTCAGGCTTTACGGCGCGGCGGCGCGCAGGGCAACACGAGCGGGCGCATGGGATTTATGCGGAGCGGCGGCGAGAACCGGACACTCGCTCGTCACACGCGGGCTTGACCCGCGTGTCCATCTTCAAAAGAAAGATGGATTGCCGGATCAAGTCCGGCAATGACGTCATCGAAGGGAGATCGAACCCGGTAGCAACCACGCAGCATTCTTACGCCTGCGGCTGCGGCTCCAGCCCCGCGTCCGGCTCCGGCCGGCCCTTGCCGGCGGTCGGCACCGCCGAGGTGCGCGGACCGGTCGGCTCCAGCACCGACTCGCGGTTCGGCCGCTTGTCGTTGTCGATCAGGTCGCGGATCTCGTCGCCGGTCAGCGTCTCGAACTCCAAGAGGCCCTTGGCGAGCTTTTCGAGATCGTCGCGCTTCTCGGTGAGAATGCGCGTCGCCTCGTTGTAGCCCTCCTCGACCAGCCGGCGGACTTCGCTGTCGATCTTCTGCGCGGTCGCCTCCGAGACGTTCTGCTGGCGGTTGACCGACATGCCGAGGAACACCTCGTCCTGGTTGTCGCCATAGGCGACGGTGCCGAGCTCGTCGGACAGGCCCCAGCGCGTCA
>JBDHSY010000089.1:0-8997 GCA_039808405.1 Xanthobacteraceae bacterium | reverse complement strand
GCCTTGAGTGGAACAATCTCCACGAGGAAATCGGCGTGAACGTGGGGCTCTACGAAAACCCCCACGACCTCACGGAGAATTCCTGGACGCTGATGCGCTACAGCGAGTACGAGAATCCGGAATCCGGCAATCTCGAATGGCTGATCCGCAAGGACGGCTGCATGCATTGCGAGGACCCCGGCTGCCTGAAGGCCTGCCCGGCGCCCGGCGCTATCGTGCAGTATTCCAACGGCATCGTCGATTTCGTGCACGAGAACTGCATCGGCTGCGGCTATTGCATCAAGGGATGCCCGTTCAATATCCCGCGCATCTCCGAGACCGATCACACCGCCTACAAATGCACGCTGTGCTCGGACCGCGTGGCCGTCGGCCAGGGGCCCGCCTGCGCCAAATCCTGCCCGACGCATGCCATCGTGTTCGGCACCAAGGACGAGATGAAGCGGCACGCCGACGACCGCATCAAGGACCTGAAATCGCGCGGCTACACCAATGCCGGCCTTTACGATCCGCCCGGCGTCGGCGGCACCCACGTGATGTACGTGCTGCACCACGCCGACAAGCCGCAGATCTACGCCGACCTGCCGAACAGCCCGACCATCAGTCCGATCGTGGAAATCTGGAAGGGCGCGACCAAGTATGCCGGACTGGCCATCATGGGCGTGACCGCGGCGCTCGGCGCTTTGCACTACGCCGTGAAAGGCCCGAACACGGTGTCGCAGAAGGACGAAGCCAATGCAGAGCGCCTGACCGGCTCGACGCATCGCGACCCCGGATGATCGCGGTGCGCGCGTGATCGGCGGTCCCTCGACCGCAGCCGGACGAGGGGTCTGCCGCGCCCGCAAAGGATCGTCTCGACCTGCACCCGAACGGCAGCCGGACCGAACGAGCCGCCCGCGCGGCAATAACCTCGGACGGCCGGCAGGCAGGGGGTGTCGAAGGTCCTGCGTCGCGGCACAGGCGCAAGGGCGTCCGGACAATGAGAAACGGCGAGGCTGAATGGTGGCGGAAGCAGTCTGATACGAACCAGTCTCGCGCATAAATTCCCAGGGAACAAGGATTTTAACAGCGAATTTCGAGGATTCTAGCAACTCTTGCGTAATAACCATCAGAGAAACGACTGCGACAGAGCGGCTTTCTGCTAAATTCCCTACTCGCTAGAACAGGGAATAAATTGTCTGAAACAGGGAATTATCAGCATTGGATCAGGGAAGATCCGTAAGCGGTGTTTTTTGACACTCTTGTCCTGCCTTTGACGAACCCGATCTGTTCTCACCCTCGATTTTCAACTGAGGAGAGAACAGATGATGGACGAGCGTCGAGGTTGGCGGCGTCAGTGTGAAGCATTCTGGCGGGCGCACCATGAGGCCTGGAAGCGCAGCGACTTGAATCAACGACAATATTGCGAAGCCGAGGGCATCCCCGCTCAAGGCGTTCGGCAACTGGCGATCGATCTTCAAGGCTGAGCCCCAGCTACCCGAACGCAAGCTGCTCTACCGCCGCCGCGGTCTAAGTCACATCCTTAGTCACAGTCTAAGTCACACCGTTAGTCACGGGGCTTATCCCTCCTCCGGCCCCATCGTTCCGCGACCGCGCGAGGGTCATCGGCGACGCTTCGATGAGGCAGACAAACGCCGGATCCTGGAAGCGGCGGAGCAACCTGGCGCGAGCGTCTCGGAAGTGGCGCGCCGTTACGGCATCGACTGCCGGATTCTGTGTCGCTGGAAGCAGGAGCTGACGCCGCCGGCATTTGTCGCGATTGAGGTCATTGATGCTGAGGTACCGGCCGAGGAGCATGTGCCATGACGGCACTACTTCCTCCGGGCGTGAAGGTGCACTTGGCTCTGGGCTTCATCGACATGAGGAAGGGTCTCGACGGGCTCGCCATGCTGGTGCAAGGCGTGCTGCAGCAGGAGCCGTTCACCGGCCACCTGTTCGTGTTCCGCGGCCGCAGCCGTGCCAACCTCATCAAGATCGTCTACTGGGACGGGACCGGATTGTGCCTCTTCACCAAACGTCTCGAGCACGGGGTATTCCTGTGGCCCGCGAGCGTCGATCCGGGAGAGACGCTCTCGCTGAGTTCGGCACAGTTGTCGTTGCTGATCGACGGCGTCGACTGGCGCGCGCCGGAACAGCGGTGGCGACCGGCCATCGCCGGCTGATCCTGCGACCGATTGACTCGATGATGCACGCGATACGCCAGGAACGGCGCGAGTCAGCTACTCTTCACCCTCATGGACATCGATCTTGCCGCCCTGCCGGATGATGTTGAGACGCTGCAGGAACTGGTGCGCTCGCTTGCAGCCGAGCGCGCCAGTCTCAGCGCGGCGAAGGCGGAGATCGAACGGCTGCATCTCATCATCAAGAAGCTGCAGCGAGCCCAGTTCGGGCGACGCGCCGAGCGGCTCGACGACGATCAGCTGCAACTCGCTCTCGAGGACCTCAACACCGATCTGGCGCGGGCCGAGGCCAGGCTCCCTCCAGGACCAGAGAAGACTGTTGCATCCGAGGCGTCGGATGATCGGCCGAGCCTGCCGGCGCATCTGGGACGCGAAGATGTCCGGGTCGATCTTGTGCATCAGGCCTGCCCCTGCTGCGGCGGTGCACTCCACCTGATCGGCGAGACGGTCAGCGAGATGCTCGACCATGTTCCCGCCAGGCTGCGGGTCATCCGTATCCGCCGTCCTCGCTACGGCTGCCAGGCCTGCGGCACGATCCATCAGGCGCCTGCTCCGGAGCGGCCAATCGCCAAGGGCCTGGCCACGCCCGGCCTGCTTGCGCATGTGCTGGTCTCCAAATACTGCGATCATCTTCCCCTCTACCAGCAGAGCCAGATCTTCGCCCGGCAAGGCGTCGAGCTTAATCGCTCTACCCTCGCCAACTGGGTTGGCGGAGCAGTGTGGTGGCTGGAGCCGCTGCAGGCCCGCCTCGCTGCGCACGTCTTCGCCTCGCAGATTTTATTTGCCGATGATACCCCGATCCCGGTGCTCGATCCCGGCCGAGGACGCACCAGGACCGGCCGGCTCTGGGTCTATGAAGACCTGGTTCGAGGCAGAGCTCCATCGCATCCCGCCGCGTAGCGCGCTCGCGGAGGCCATCCGCTACGCACTGACCCGCTGGGAAGTCCTTTGTCGCTTCCTCCAGGACGGCCGCATCGAGCTCGACAACAACACCGTGGAGCGAGCGATCCGTCCCATCGCGATCGGCCATAAGAACCACCTGTTCGCAGGCTCCGATCGTGGTGCGGAACGCTGGGCCGTGGTCTCGTCCCTGCTCGCCACCGCCAAACTCAACGGCGTCGAGCCCTTCGCCTATCTCAGGGACGTCCTCGAGCGCATGTCCAACGGTCATCCTGCCAACCGCCTCGATGACCTGTTGCCGTAGAACTGGAGCTGCAGCTTGGCCTCTGCTGCCTGACTATGTGTCAGGATTGGACGCTTACCGCATCGGTAAGCGTCCATCTTTCACACAGTTGTCGCGCTAAAGCCGAGTCCGATCTGTTCTCTCCTTCGATTTTCAACTGAGGAGAGAACAGATGACGGACTAGCGTCGAGGTTAGCGGCGTCAGTGTGAAGCGTTCTGGCGGGTGTCAATCTGCGTTGAACTTTGACCCTTGTATATCAAGAGAGGACAGATCGGCGACGAGCAGCTACGATGGAAGCGGCAGCATAAGGTTTGCTGTTGGGCGCATGATGAGGGTCGGAAGTGGAGCGACCTAAATCAGCAGCAATATTGCGAGCTTCACGACCCCCCTCCCTCGCTGCCGCTGGTCATGACGATGAGAACCTCGAAGCGGAGCTCCGCCGGCTGCCCCCGCGCGGTAGTGTTGCAGATCCCATCTGGAGCGTGCCATCCCGCTCTCTCGACGACGGCCACATCGAGCTTGACTACAACACCGTCGAGCGGACTATCCTGCCGGTCGCGCTCGACCGCAAGAACCACCCGTTAGCAGGCTTCGAAGCGATGCGATACGCTGGACGACCGTTGCCTCGCTGCTCGCCATGGCAAAGCTCAACGGCGTTGAGCCACTTGCCTACCTCAAGAATATCCTCCAACGTCTCAGCAACGGACATTCCATCAACTGGGTCGACGATCTCCTGCCCCGGGACTGGACGTTCGCAATCCCCGTCGCGGCCGAATAAGATGTGTCAGGATTGGACGGCTACGAGCCTAGCTATCGAATCATGTGGTCATCACGACGAGGATCGAATCAATCAAAATGAAAGGTATGTTGCTTTAGTTTAATGAATGCGCCTTCTTACGGATAGCATTCAAATCGAAGTTGTTAAAATCTGGAACGAACTTATTGGAATATAAGCCAGTTACACTAATGTCTTTCGTCGATAGCTCTCCACCTTCATACAAGACATCGACATAATCTCTCCAAGACTTATCCGAGTAAATCCCGAACTCCCGTTTCGCACCAGGAGGAAAATAAGTATACTTCTGCATTCGCGACTGCAAAACATGAAGGCCCTTCTTCATGGCTTCCTCGTCCGAGACCGCCTGGGGCTTCGCGTTGGGATACAGCTTCCAGAAGTTTCTGACGCAGAAGGAAGGATTTTCCTCACATACAATAATTCCTTTGGTCAGGGCACGCCCGAATCCCACAACCAGCTCGGGTTTATCTCGCAATGTATCTCGATGCGCGACAAATCCGTTGGAAAACAGCTCGCGATATTTCTGAGGAACCTCAAGTTTTCGCAACTTGACGCCTGTCGTCTCGAACGTCGCGATATTCGAATCAAACGTATTATAGGCATCAGCATCACCATTCTGAACCGCTCGGAATGCGGGCGCGCCAACACCAATCGGAAGGAACGAATAATCCTTGATGACATCCATTCCGAGATCGTGGAGCATGGCACGCGTCAACGGCACATTGGCGTTGGCAGTCGCCCCGATGCCGATCTTCTTGCCCCGCAAATCGTTTAAGGATTTGATCGGGCTGCTATCGAGAACAACCGTTTCCCAGATCGATTCGCGGGCACCATTGTAGAAGAACACGAGCGGTATAGGGTCCTTTCCTGGCTGGCGTGAAATAATAGCTAATTCCACTGCGGTAAAACCGAACATCACCTGCTTATTGGCTATCTGTGGCTGCAGTACAGACCCACCCTGAAAATTCAGATGCTGGAGTTCAATGCCCTCATCAGCGAAAAAGCCCAACGTCTCGGCGGCAAAAACCGGAGCAAATGTCAGGCTCGTACTGGTGACCTGACCGAGCGTAACTTTTTCCAGCTTCTTTTGAGCAACGACCTCAGTCGTCAGACAGATACTTACAGCAATCGCGCCGGCGCAGCACAGAGCAGCCTGAAATAGACGAATATTATCACGCAACATGCGGTTCTCCTCCCTGTTTTATTTTGTGGATGGTCGGCGTATCTGGATTTACTCCAAATCGCTGACGCCCTCTGGTCGTCGCGGCGAAATCCCAAAAAGAGAAGCCGCATTGAGGCCAAGGATGTTGCGCTTCGCGCTCTCGCTCAAGAACGGCAAATCAAAAATCACCGACGGGGTATCAAAATCAAAATGCGGCCAATCAGAAGCATAGAGAAGCTGCGTCTCGGCGTTGATCATCTCGAATGTCAACTCTAGCGCCTTCCTGTTACTGCGCTCCATCGGCTGGCAGGTGTACCAGCAGGATTCGCGCATGTAATCGCTTGGCATGCGCTTCAACAAAGGCGCCTCCGATTGACGCATCAGATACTGGTCGTCGAGCCTCTGCATCAACGCAGGAATCCACGCTAGGCCGCTCTCCACCCAGATGCTCTTTAGCTTTGGAAATTTTTCCGGGATTCCGTTGAGGATCCAGTTTGTCATATGCACCATATTGCACCAGACAAACCCCAGGGCATGCATGCCGAGGAAATTCGGAACCGTCGCCAGCGATGGATCCTGCCAGTGGTACGCCGCGTGAAACGCTACCGGCTTTCCACTTTCCTCTATCATGCGATAAAGACGCATGTATTCATTAGCGTGGACAGGCTTGTGACGGACGCTTGTGATACAAAAGCCGACCACACCTTTGACGTTGGCATATTCCTCGACAATCCGGCAGGCAGCCTCGGGATTATTGAAGGGAAGATAGACGAACGTTACGATCCCCGGATCCGCCGACAGCAACTTCTCAACCATCCAGCGATTGTAGGCACGCGCTAGACAAATCTCCATCTCAGGCTGCGGATGCAGCCCGAGATGAAGCATGTTTGCTGGAAAAACGACCATGTAATCGACGGAAAGCCCGTCCATGGCGCGGCGGGTCAGAACGACGTCCCGGTGAACACCTGCATTCTTCACGCTTTCGCGGCGATCCGCCTGGTGAGTAATACGGCCGCCGACATCCTGATAACGCAAACCAAAGTCGCCGTTCAAGCCGTAAGCGATACCACCATGACGCTCATTGTGATAAAGTTGGGACTGATGCCGCAGAACCGGGTCTTCAATGAACCCGACAACCTCGCTCCACGACACGGTCTCCACATGGTGAGCATCAACGTCACAAATGAACCAGTCGCGATACCCCTTCTTAACCGCGTCCTTCTTTGCATGATCCAACAAAAGACGGGTGTCAGTGTACGTACTGACCTCCTGAACAGGTAACAGCTCAGGGCCGACGGCCACCTTCTGCATTGTATTCATCGTACTATCTCCCCGCCAGAACCGAGATCGACCGAGGCGTCCGGAATGTCATAATAATCCTCGGGGCGGCGACGGGACCACAAAGCAAACTCGGTAGGCCCGAGCCGAAGCGACCGCAGCAACTCCGTTGCAGCCGTCAATGATTCAGTGGCGGTGACAACTTCATCGTATTGTCCGGCGAGAGGGCGGAAGGTGCGCTCCTCATCATCACATTTTCTCGCATAGAGCTTCACTGCCGCCGTAAACAGCATGACAACGGCACGATCCGATATCCGACCATACTCGTTCCGATCCATACAGTTGGCAAACCTTTCCCAGACGAGTTCCGCGGCACGCTCGACAACGGCGTACTCGTCATTCTCGGAATTCAAAGGTTCAATTCTGTCAGACATCGATCATTACCTCGCCGGCTTCGACATAGACCTTCACGGATTGGAGCGACCAGAGGCTCCCGCCAACGCCGCGCCCCGTCTCAATATCGAACTCAGCACCATGCCACGGACAAACAATATTGAGTTTCTCCTCGTTGTAGGTGCGCCCATGACTGCAGTTTGTCGCATCAACAACTTCTTCGACAAGGTTAAACGTGCGTCCCTGGCAAACAGGGCCGCCCTGATGCGGGCAGCGATTCTTCCAAGCGTAAAATTTTCCTCGGACATGAAAGACCCCAATCTCGAGTCCATCGACAGAAATGAGCTTTCTTCCGGATTCAACCAGTGAGTGCGCAGCACCGAGATTGACCAGAGCCATCGAAAACTTGCCTCCCGAAATACTTGTTTCGCCGACGATCCTATGATTTGACGAAATTAGAACAAGAATGAGAATCCCGTATTTTGAGAATGTTACTCGATTTATGGGATGAAGAATCGAGGATTTCAAATGGTCAAGCGTAGCAGTTCAGCCCCATTGGCCGGCGCTCGGACACGCACGACGGATCACTACCGTTCCGCATTGGGAATCAAGTTCCCTGCCGATCGCAATCGGTCAGGCGGCGGAGTTGCGCAGAAGATCCTGCGCGTGCTGGCGACTTTCGCGCACGGCCCGATACGTCCGACAGTCGACGACATCGCCGCCGAGACGGGGTTTCCCCGCAGCTCAACCTATCGCTATGTCAACCTCCTCAAGGAGGCTGGCTTTATCGCCGATGACGGATCGGGAAGACTTGAGGTAACTCCCCTTTCCGTCGGGCTCGCAAGAGCTTCTCAGCAGCGAAATTCCCTCGTCGCGGTCGCCAGACCTCTCATGATGAAGCTGACAGAGGGATCACGCGAACTCACCCTCCTCGCCAAGCGCTCCGGCCACTATGGTGTCTGCATCGAGATCTGCGAATCCCTAATGCCGGTCCGCTACACGTTTGAACTCGGAACAATGCTTCCGCTGCACGAAAGGGGAGCCTTGCGGCGCTCGCTGCTTGCCTTCGCTCCGGAAAAGCAACAAGACAAGATTATCACGGAGGCGATGCAATTGAATCCGAAATATCGACCACAGGTTCAACTGCTTAAACGAGAACTTCAAGCCATTAAGGCACGAGGCTACGCGGAAAGCGAAGCCGAGATAACCCCGGATCTCTGGGGTGTCGCGGCGCCTATCTTCTGCAACTCTATGACGGACACGGTGCTGGTTATGCTCGCGCCAAGCCATCGGATCAACCGCACCGAGCGTGCGAGATTGCGTAGCGCCGTGCGTGCGGCCGCCCGCGAGATTTCCGAGCGCATCACCTATCCCGCGTCTTGAAATCACGCTCATTCCGGAACTACCAACTCTATCAACCCGCTCCAATTAGCTCGCGCAGCGGCATTTTGAGCGTGTTTTTGACTTTCTTTACTTCGACAATCGAGGCATGGTTCTTGATGCCGATGTTCATCTCCATCATGAATGTCATGATATCGTTGAAGTGTCCCATATCGCGGACGATAAGTCGGAGGATGTAATCATAATCCCCGCTGATCATGCTGCATTCGACGACTTCGGAGATCTTCGCGATGGCCGTTTCAAAGATGGAATATTGCCGCACCGTCTGCTCCGAGAGACGGATCTGACAATAGAGCGTGATATAGTTCGCGATCTTTTTGAGATTGACGATCGCAGACACGTCGGAAATATAGCCCGTCTTGCGCAACTTGCGCACACGTTGAAGGCAGGGGCTAGGCGACAGACCGACCATTTCGGCAAGCCGGACATTAGTAATATCACCCTCGCGCTGAAGGGCTTCGAGTATCCGCAAATCGATATCCGAAAGTTTCTCCACTCGACCCTCAGCCATAGCTCACATGGTTGGCTCTCTCAGATAGATCGACACTCTCATCTGATCAATATGGGCAGCCGGCCGCTCATGTGCTTCACAGTCCGCGCAGAACA
>JBDHSY010000088.1:0-9036 GCA_039808405.1 Xanthobacteraceae bacterium | reverse complement strand
CTCGAGGATGGCCGCGTCGTAACCTTTCACGCCGACCATGTCCTGCTCGAAGAACTGCAGCGCCTGCATCCGCCGAATCCCGGTCACGATCTCGGCGCGCGGCGTGTCGGAGACATAGGCTCCGGTGATCAGCGTCCCTTCGTCCTCGCGGTCGAAGGTGTTGCGCACCCGCAGCGGGATGTCGGTGTGGCGCAGGCCGCGCCCCGCGCCCGGATGGATCGCCTCCATGCCAAGATTGGCGAGTTGATCCGCCACATCGTAGTTTGTGCGGCCGATCTTGCGGGTTTTCCCCGGCCCGATCAGCCGGGGATCGGCACTCGACAGATGAAACTCCTTGTGAATGATCGCCTCGCGCGCGCCGGTCAGCACCGCGACGCGCGAGAAGGTCATCTCCGAATAGCCGCGCGAATAGCGGCGCACCATGCCCACGTCACATCCGACATAGCCGGTGACGATCGGCATCGCAGCGTCGATCCCCGCCGCGATATCGGCCTCGCGGATACGATCGTCGAGGCCGAGCTTGTTCTGCTCGTCCCACAGCGTCAGATCGACGAAACGCGCGTTGACGCCGCGGTCGCGCAGCAGCAGCGCAGTGCTGTGCGCGCTGTGCGCCTCGCCGATGCCTGCCAGAAGCTCGCGGATGGTCACGAGCTGCTCGTTGACGCAGAACCGACCGTGGCTGCGCAGCCTTGCCAGATCGTCGAGACAGCGGGTGACGGCATCGATGCGATCATCGACGAATCGGTCTGCGATCGCCCGGCTTCCGGATCTGGCGAACATCCTGGCGTTGTGCGCATGCATGGCACCGCGCACATCCGCCATCGCCTCACGCCATCCCGCCTCGCCGTCGTCGGCGACGAAACGTGCGTAAACGCCCGGTTGTCCGGTCTTCTTGTGCTCCAGCAACAGGTCCGTCATCCCGGCATAGGCCGAGACGACGAAGGCCCGATTGTAGAGATCCGCCCCCTTGCGTCCTGCGATCAGAACATTGTCGAACAGCGTGCCCGTCGCGACCATAGACGTTCCGCCGATTTTCTCGACGCTATGATCGCCACTCATGCAAAGGCTTCCTCCATCAGCGGGCCGGTTTGCGGCACCACGGGCTGCGGCTCGCCGCGCGCGGCAATGAACCGCGGCCGCGGCTTCTTGGCGCCGAACGGCTCCTGCAACCGGTTGCTGACGGCGTTGTAGACGAAAAAGGCGTTGGCGCGCGGATACGGCGTGATGTTGCCGTTCGATCCATGCATCGTGTTGCAATCGAAGATCACCACCGTGCCGGCCTTGCCGGTCGGCGCGGTGATGCCGTGCCGGTGCGCCAGTTCGGTCAGGCTCTCCCGGTCCGGCACGCCATACTCCTGCTTCTTCAGCGAGGTGCGATAGTGATCGTCCGGCGTCGCGCCGATGCAGGTCAGGAAAACGCGCTGCGATCCCGGCATCAGCATCAGCGGTCCGTTGTCCGGCGTATTGTCCGCCAGCAGCACCGACATGGACAGCGCGCGCATCCGCGGCATGCCATCCTCCACGTGCCAGGTCTCGAAATCGGAGTGCCAGTAGAATTCCTTGCCCTCGAAACCTGGCTTGTAGTTCAGGCGCGATTGATGGATGTAGACCTTGTCGTCGAGCAGGAACTGCGCGACGCCCGCCAGTCGCGCGTCGGCGGCGAGACGCCCGATGACGCGGCTCTGGGCGTGGATTTCAAAGATCGAACGAATCTCGTCGCTGCCGCGTTCGGTGATGATGGTCTCGGGGTCGAGGCCCGTTGAACCGGACAGCAGTTCCTTGGACTGCCGCTGGAGGTAGTCGATCTCCTCCGCCGAGAACACGTTCTCGAGCACGAGGAACCCGTTGCGATCGAACTCCTCGGCCTGCTGCCGGGTCAGCGGCGCGTTTTCGGTCCACTCGCCATGGACGACCGGATCGAGGCGCGGAAGCATCTGAGCTTCCGGGGTGATGCGGGACGGATAGATGTCGTTCATTTCGATCCTCTCTTGCAAGAGTTTCAGGAATTGACGGCGACCTTCTGCGGTGCTGCGTCGACCGCGGCCGGATAGGCGCCGGTCTCGTCGTGCACCTCCTGGCCGGTGACCGGCGGATTGAAGACGCAGGCCGTCAGGATGTCGGTCTCGGGACGCACGATGTGCTTGTCGTGCTTGTTCAGCGCGTACACGACGCCGGGTTCAAGCTTGTGGATCTCGCCGGTGCCGAGATCCTCGATGGTTCCGGTCCCCTGCAACACGTACACGGCTTCGAGATGATTTTGATAATGCATCCTGAGTTCACCGCCCGCATACATCGTGGTGATGTGAAACGAAAAACCCATGCCGTCGCCCTTGAGGAGAAGCCTGGCGCTGTCCCAGCCTTTCGTTTTGACGAGACGGTCGGTTTGACGGATGTCACTGAGCTGACGAACGATCATTGTTCTTCCTTTCGATGCTGTCGTTACTCGGCCGCGACGCCGTAACTGCCATCCATCACGGTCCGGACGGCGTCCTCGAGAATATCGAGACCGGCCGAGAGGGTCGCATCGTCGATCACGAGCGGCGCCAGCACCTTGACGATTTCATCGTGTGCGCCGCTGGTCTCGATGATAAGGCCGGCGGCGAAGCAGGCGCGGGTGACGGTATCGGCGACCTCGCCGGAGCCGACGTCGATTCCACGCATCATGCCGCGGCCGCGCGTGGAGAAACCGAACTTGACGGCGATGGCGTCGAGCCGGCTGGCCAGCAAATCACCCTTACGCCGGATATCGTTCTCGAAGGCGTCGTCCTTCCAGAAATGACGGAGCGCCGCCGTTGCCGTCACGAAAGCGTGGTTGTTGCCGCGGAACGTGCCGTTGTGCTCGCCGGGCGACCACAGGTCGAGCTCAGGCTTGAGCAGGGTCAACGCAAAAGGCAGCCCCATGCCGGACAGCGATTTCGCCACGGTGACGATATCCGGCGTAAATCCCATTCCCTCGAAGCTGAAGAAGCTGCCGGTGCGTCCGCAGCCGGCCTGGATGTCATCCACGATCATGAGAGCGCCGTGACGCTTGGCGATATCGGCGATCGCCCGCAGCCATTCCGGCGAGGCGGCGTTCAGGCCGCCCTCGCCCTGAACGGTTTCGACCAGAATCGCCGCCGGCGCATCGAGGCCGCTGGAGGGATCGGACAACCGCTGATCCAGCAACGCGGCGGTGTCGACGTCCGCGCCGTGATAGCCGTCGTAGGGCTCGTGGCTCACATGGTTGAGCGGCACGCCCGCGCCCGAGCGCTTCGCGGCATTGCCGGTGCAGGCGAGCGCGCCGAGCGTCATGCCGTGAAAGCCGTTGGTGAAGGCGATGACCATTTGGCGTCCCGTCACCTTGCGGGCGAGCTTGATCGCGGCCTCGACCGCGTTGGTGCCGGTCGGCCCGGTAAACATCGCGCGATAGTCGAGCCCGCGCGGCTGCAGGATCACCGTCTCGAGCGTGGCCAGGAAATCGGCCTTGGCGTCGGTGTGCAGATCGAGCCCGTGGGCGATGCCGTCGGCGGAAATGTAGTCCAGCAGCGCCTTCTTCAGCACGGGATGATTGTGCCCGTAGTTCAGCGTCGAGCACCCCGACAGGAAGTCGAGATAGCGCCCGCCGTGATTGTCGTGCAGCCAGACGCCGTCCGCCCTGTTGAACTGCCGCGGCATGGTCCGCGCATAGCTGCGCACCTCCGATTCACGGCGCTCGTAGATCGAGCGATCCGGGATGCGGTTGGTCGGTTTGGGCCACGTCTGGCGCATGGGCATGGGTGTCGTCATGTCGTCAAGTCTCCTGACTTCGATTTCGGGAGTGTCGGCTGGGCAGCGGACCGATACGGGCCAGCCACTCGGTGGCATGCGCGCCGTCGAAATGGTCGACGCACTCGAACAACGCGCCTCTGGTCAACGGAACGCCCCACGTGCGGGCCAATCCGTTGAACAGCGCCCAGGATGGCGCATTGTCGTCCGTCACGGTCGTGATGAGATGCGTGACGCCTGATGCGAAGGGCCGCTCGAGCAGCGCATCGATCATGCGCCGGGCGAGCCGCTGGCCACGCGCCGCCTCGGCGACCGCGACCTGCCACACAAAGAAGCTGTCAGGCTCCGTCGGCGGGCGATAGCCCGAAACCCACCCCAGAATTTCGCCGCGGCGCTCGGCCAGGATGCAGGAATCCGCGAAGTGGGTGCACTGGAGCAAATTGCAGTAGGCGGAATTGGTATCGAGCGGCGCACAGCTCGCGATCAGCCGCGTGACAGCCGGCCCATCGCGGGCCGTCGGCTTTCTCAACCGAAACGTCGTCTCCGAATCCGAACCGGGCTGGCAAGCCGCCGGCGGGACGCTGCCGGGCGCATCGCGCCGCGGCCTTGAGATTGTTTCGTTTTCCGAACTAATTGCTTCGTTCTCCGTATTACTTTGATGTTACATTGTAGGCTTTTCGATGGCAACACGCCATTTAGAGGACATTGTAGATATTTCAATGTCCTGAGATAATTCGCTTACTAAATGATTTTTGAAGATACCGGGGAGAACAAATCACGATTCGCCTGAAATGGGCGTTAGGACTATGAACTTGCTCATGGAATCGGAGATCGCCACGTTAACGCTGCGGGCCCTGCGACGGGTGCTGCGCGCCACCGAGATCGGCAGCCGCCAGTTGGCGCTGGCGACCGGCCTGACGACGTCTCAATGGCTCGTGCTGCGCGAGATCGACGCCCGCACCAAAACCACGCCCAGCGTCATCGCGCAGACCCTGCAATTCAGCCAGGCGACAATCACGACGATCGTCGACCGGCTGGAGACGCTGGGGCTGGTGCAGCGCCAGCGCAATGCGCGCGACAAGCGCCAGTTCCTGCTGACGGCGACGGTGGCCGGCAAGGAGGTGATCGCCAACGCCCCGGACCTGCTTCACCTGACGTTCACGGACCGCTTCATCCAGCTGCCGCAATGGGAGCAGGCGATGGTCCTGTCGGCGGTCGAACGGCTCGCCCTGCTGATGGATGCGCAGAACATCGATGCCGCCCCGCTGCTGGACAGCGGCGCCATCGATCGATCCCAGCCGAAATAGAGCCGTCCCTGGCCTCGATCGCGCGACCGGAGGAACGATTGGCCGTCAGCGCCGGTCGGTCGGCCCGCCTTGTCGGTCTTTAGCGGAGGCTCCCTTCATCCAGCCATTTCGTATGAACGTCGGCGTTCTGAAACATCGGGTGCCGCACAAGCTTGCGATGGAACGGCAACGTGGTCGGGATCCCGGCGATCTCGAAGTCGTCGAGCGCGTAATGCGACCGTTGCAGCACCTCCTGCCGATCCGCGCCGTGCACGAGAAGCTTGGCGATCATCGAATCGTAGTGCGGCGGCACCGTATAGCCTTCATAGGCATGGGCATCTATTCGTGTGAACGAGCCCGTTGGCGGCCGCCAGCGGCGAATGAGACCGGGGCCGGGCTGAAAGTCGCGATCCGGGTCTTCGGCGCAAATCCGCCATTCGATCGCCGCGCGCGAAGGCAAGGTGCGCATCTGCTCGAACGATATCGGCTCGCCCGCGGCGACCCGGAGCTGTTCGACGACGAGATCGACGCCCGTCACCAGTTCGGTCACCGGATGCTCGACCTGGATCCGGGTGTTCATCTCGATAAAGAAGAACTTTTCCGATTGAACATCGAAAATGAACTCGATCGTTCCGGCATTGGTGTAACGGATATCCTCGACAATGCTGAGAGCCGCCTCGGTGATGGCCTTTCGCTGCGCCGTGGACAGAACCGGAGACGGAGCTTCCTCGACGAGCTTCTGGTGTCTGCGCTGCACGCTGCAATCCCGCTCCCAGAGGTGCCGGTAATTGCCGTGCCCATCGCCAAAAACCTGAACCTCGATGTGCCTGACGCGGTCGAAGAAGCGCTCCAGATACATCTCGGCATTGCCGAACGCCGCAAGTGCCTCGGCGGACGCCTGCTGAAACAGCGCCAGAAACTCCGACGGCTCGCGGACCACCCGCATTCCGCGGCCGCCACCGCCAGCGCTCGCCTTCAGCAACAGCGGGTAGCCGATCGCGGATGCGGCCTCCAGTGCGGCTTCCGCTGACAGAAAGCCTTCCCGCGAACCGGGAACGACCGGCACGCCAACCTTCTGAGCCGTGCGACGAGCCGCAGCCTTGTCCCCCATCGCGGCGATAACCTCCGCCGATGGGCCGATGAAGATCAATCCGGCTTTTGCGCAGGCTTCGGCAAAACTGCTCCTCTCGGCAAGGAAACCGTAGCCGGGATAGATCGCATCGCATCGCGTCGCCTGCGCGACCCCGATCAGAACGTCGGGCTGCAAATAGCTTCTGAGCGGCGACGGTGGTCCAATACACACCGCACGATCGGCGGCCCATAGATGCGGCGAAGCGGAATCCGCCGTCGAATAAACCGCAACGCTCTCAGCCCCCGCTTTGCGGCAGGCGCGCACGGCGCGCAACGCGATCTCGCCCCGGTTTGCAATCAGGACCCTTTTCATTGTCGTTCCTCACCATTCGGGACGCAGGGCTCATTCAGGGAATCGAAACGCGGCGCGACGTGGCCGACAGTTCGTCGAGCTCGGCCCTGATCGCAGCACGCAGCGAGCGATGGCGGCGCTCGTATCCGACCAGTCGGCGGATTCCTTCATCCATCACGAACGCCGTCGTGCCGAACAGTTCGTCATCCTCGCCGTCGCGGATATCGAAGCGGGTATCCGGAAGAAAACGCGCGACCTCATTGCAGAAAGAGCGGATGGTGGCGTAGTCGCCGGCCATGTTGAAGAACGCCTGTTCGCGCAGAACGCCGGCATCGACCGTGGCCAGAGCGACGAACGCGCCGACAACGTCGTCGACATGAATGGCCGGAAACGCCGCCTTGCCGTTCTCGATTACGACATGACGTTCCGTCGCGGCCGTCGCGACGATGTTGGCTACCGTCCTGGCCCGTCCGGTGGTCCTGCTGCATCCGATCACCGCTCCCGGGCGCAGCCCTCCGACGGTGAGGCCGTGCCGCCGGGAATAGTGCTCGGCAAGCAGTTCAAGATAGACTTTCCCGGCGCCGTAAACCGAAATCCCCTTCGAGCCGAGCCGGGCCGACCGATCCGTCAGCGGTAGTTCGTCCTGTCGGTAGTCGCTGGTCGACCCGAAAACCGAAACGGAGCTGGCAAGCAGGAGCCGGCCGACCTTGGCCTCCAGGCACGCCTGGAGAACGGCCGTGCCGCCGAGAGCGTTGATCCGCGTCGCCAGAACAGGATCTGCATTCGCTTCCTGCCCCATCAGATAGGCCAGATGATAGACGACGTCCGCGCCAGCCAACTGCGCCCGCAGCATGTCGCCGGCACCGATGTCGGATACGACGTAACCGACCCCATCGATCCTGACATCGTCAGCAGGCGGCCGGATATCGACAGCCGTGACCCTTGCTCCGAGGCCCGCAAGCCTCCCGACCAATCGGCTTCCGATGACGCCACCGGCCCCCGTGACGACGATCCGCGCCGATCCGAGATCAACGGATGCGGTCATTGCGACGACAACCGCATCTCATACGCCAAGCACATGGATGGAGCAGGCTCCGTTATCGACCCCCCAGATGCCGCCGCCCGTGCAATGCGCAAGGCCGATCTTTGCACCGTCGATCTGCCGGTCCCCTGCCTCGCCCGTCAGTTGCCACATGATCTCGACGATCTGCGCCACTCCGGTCGCGCCGAGAGGATGCCCCCGGCACAGCAACCCTCCGCTCGGGTTGACGGGGATCCGCCCGCCGATCGCGGTCTCGCCGCGGTCGAGCAACGAAAGCCCTTCGCCGGCTTCGCAGAATCCAAGCGCCTCGTAGTAGATGACCTCGGCGATGCATGCCGCATCGTGAACTTCCGCGAGATCGACATCTTCCGGCCCGACGCCGGCCATGTCGTACGCCTTCCTTGCGGCGCGAATGGAAATGTCCGGAACAGTGAGGTCGCGCGCACCTTGCGTGAACTTTCCGCTGGTCACCACCGATCCCAGCACCCGTACGGTTTTGCGTTTTGGCGACTTTGACGCCTTGCGCGAAACGATGACGGCGGCCGCGCCATCGGCATTCGGGCACATCTGCAACAACGTGATCGGGTCCGCGATCGGCCGCGATGCCAGCACCTCGTCCGTGGTGCACGGCTTTCTGAACTGGGCGTACTCGTTCCTGGCTGCGTGGTTGCGGTTCTTGACCGTCACCTTGGCGACCTGGTCGATGCGGCCGCCGTGCTTGTCGAGATAGGCACGGGTCCGCATGGCATAGAGGGCAGGCATCGTCAGCCCCTGCGCCAGCTCGATGTCGCCCGTATCCAGCGCCAGCGGCCCGCCGCCAAGTTTGCTCAGCTGCTCCAGGCCGACCACGAGCGCCGTCTCCACCTGGCCGGCCGCGACCGCGAGGCACGCCTGCGACAGGGCGGTAGCGCCGCTGGAGCACGCATTCTCAAGATTGTAGATCGGAATGCCCGTCATTCCGAGGTCCTTGAGAACGCGCTGGCCGATCAGGCTGCCCTGGAACACGCTGCCGATATAAGCCGCCTCGATCTCCCGCCGATCGAGATCGGCATCCCTGAGCGCCGCCAGAACGGCGGCTTGCGCAAGGGACTCGCCCGATCGGTCGAGAAACTTGCCGAACGGCGTCATCGCCCCGCCGCGAAGATAGATATCCGAATTTCCCAGCATGGCCCGCTCGCTAGTTGTGCCGATCCGCTACTCTGAAGACGAAGCTTTCCCGCAACGATCCATCGGCTTCCTTTGCGATAGGCCCCCACTCGATCGCCATCGTCGCGCCTTGCGCCAGCAAAGCCTCGCTCCACCCCACGATCTGCCCGAGCACGCGGACGTTCTCCGGGAAATCCACGTACCC
This sequence comes from Xanthobacteraceae bacterium, assembly GCA_039808405.1. Taxonomy (GTDB): domain Bacteria; phylum Pseudomonadota; class Alphaproteobacteria; order Rhizobiales; family Xanthobacteraceae; genus PRO6. The sequence continues at coordinate 190 of JBDHSY010000088.1, read as the reverse complement.
AACGGCATAGGGTGGAGAGAAGCTTTTGGGAGCAGCGTGAACGACCGAATAGGAGTAAAGCTTTCCCGGTCCTCTCAGCTCAAAATCCATCATCCGCTCGGTGCTGCCGCATTCCGTGCAGACCGTTCGGCGCGGAAAGAACACCCGGCCGCATTGCGCGCACTTGCAGGCCTCAAGATGCGCTTCGGGG
>JBDHSY010000087.1:0-9362 GCA_039808405.1 Xanthobacteraceae bacterium | reverse complement strand
GTGGCCGAATTCACCTACGTTATCACCGATGGCGATGGCGATCAGTCGGCCCCGGCCAGCGTGACCATCGACGCCCTGCCGGTGCAGGTGTGGAGCGGCAACGATCTCGTCGGCACCTATACCTCGCTCCAGGCCGCCAACGATGCCGCGACCACAGGAGCGGGCATGCGCATCCTGATCGTGGGAACGATCAAGAACGAGCATGTGACGCTGACGCATGACGATCTGACCGTGGAAGGTCAGGCGGACGATACCGGAATTGTCCTGACCCTCGGCGCCGGGGTGATCGCGCTGACCCTGGCGGGCGAGGCGCCGATCGACGTGATCGGCAACGAACTCGACAACGTGATCCGTGGCAACGACGCCGCCAACACCATCAAGGGCGGCGCCGGCAACGACACCATCGTCGGTGGTGACGGCGACGACACCTTCTTGCTGCAAACCGGCCCCGCCAACGGCGGCGACAACAATGGCCTCGACCGGTACGACGGCGGCGCGGGATACAACCGCATTGTCGGCGGCGGGTCTTTGGACGTGCTGCACGTCGCCAGCGATCTGTCGAACCTCGACAACATCCAGGAGATCAACGGCGGCGACAAGCAGCCGGCCTACAACACGATTGTTGCAACGGGCGGCGACGACCACCTCGATTTCAGCGCGGCGACCGGCAAGGACATCAAGGTCGTCGACTTCGTCATCGACGGCGGCGCCGGCGATGACGTCATCAAGGGCCATGAAACGACCTACAATCACATCCGCGGCGGCGCCGGCAACGATACGCTGATCGGCGGCAATGTCGGCAACACCTTCTATCTCGTCACCGGCGGCAATGGCGACAACAACGGCGTCGACCAGTACCATGGCGGCGACGGTCATGACGTGATCAAGGGCGGCGAGTACGCCGCTGTCCTGCATGTGACCGACAACCTGGCCAACCTCGACGGCATCGAAGAACTCGATGGCGTCACCAAAACGCTCGATCGCAGCACCATTTTGGCGACGGACGCCGACGACACGCTCGACTTCTCGGGCATGGTGGTCAAGAATTTCACGATCGATGGCGGCGCCGGCAACGACACGATCACCGGCACGGCGGGCGACGACCGCATCCGCGGCAACACCGGCAACGATACGCTGGACGGCGGCGACGGCTCCGATACCTATCTCGTCGGCCGGGGCGACGGCTTCGACCACTTCAACGACACGGGCACCGGCGCGGGCGACCATGACCGTATTCTGGTGACGGCCGCCAATGTGAATGTCGGGATTGCCAGCATGTCCGGCATCGAGGAGATCGATGCGACCGGCAGGAGCAACGTAAATATCGTCGGCGATTCCACCGACGATATCCTCGATTTCTCGAAAACGACATTGACCAATATCGTCAAGGTCGATGCCGGCGCCGGCAACGACACGGTCTATGCCGCCACCGATACCAGCGGCCATATCGTCTATGACGGAAACTCCGGCACCGACAAGCTGGTGGTCACGCTGACGCTCGATCAGGCGCAGGACGCGACGTTGCGGGATCAGCTCACGATCCTCGCCGCAAATGGTGGTAACGGCACCGTCAATGCGGCCGGCCTCGATTTCCAGTCACAGAATTTCGAGGGCCTTCAGGTCCGCATCCAGGTCGGCGACGCTTATCTGCCGATCGAGGCCGGCAATGTCTGGATCGGCACGCCGAACCATGACGATGGCAATTATGCGCCGGCGCTGAGCGTGCCCGGGGTCCATCCCGGGCAGGTCAACGAATCCTGGACCATCTTCGGTCGCGGCGGCAACGACGTCATCACCGGCGGCGACAACGACGATGTTCTGGTCGGCGAGGGCGGCAACGACAGGCTGAACGGCGGCAAGGGCGACGACACCTTCCTCGTCACCGCGTCGACGCCGCCTGACGGATTCGACGCCTTCAATGGCGGCGAGGGCAACGACCGCATCCTTTCGACCGGAACCGGCGTCGATATCAACGTCGCGTCGATCTCCGGCATTGAGGAGATCAGCGGCAACGGCTTTGGCAACGTCGATCTCGTGTTCGCCAATGTCACCGACGCCGTCCTCGACCTGTCGGACGTCAGGCTGCGCGGCATCGACGAGGTGCGCAGCGCTCCCAACAGCAGCGGCGATATCTACGGAAACGCCAATCAGGTGTTCTACACCTCCAACGACAGCGATGCCGCTGGCGGTCAGGCTTATCGGGGTGGCGGCGGCAACGACAGCTTCCATCTCGGGACGCAAAGCACCCGCCTCCTGGTCTCGGACGCGGACCACGGCGGCTTCGACGCCTTCTTCGGAAATACCTTCGGCGACGCGGCGGTCCACACCATCGTGGCCGAGGGTACCGACACCCGGATCGGCATCACGACCACCTACGGCGGCGACAAGACCGTCGATGTGATCGACGCCCGCGCGGTGAACGGCGGCGCCGGTGGCGCCTCCCTCATCGGGTCGAGCGGCGCCCATAACAACTGGGATCTCTCGACGACCGTACTGAAGGGCGTTTCGGTGGTGGATGTCGGCGGCGGCAACGACGTCGTGCGCACGGCCGTGAACGCGGACCGCCACATCACCTATAAGGGAGGGGACGGCAGCCTCGACACCCTCTACGTCTCGCTCACCGCGGCGCAGGCCGCTAACCCGGCCGTGCTTGCGGCGATCGCCGCTCTCACGCCGGGCTCCGGCGACAACGGAACGGTCGATGTCGACGGGGTCAAGTTCTCGGCCGAGGGCTTCGAGATCATCAAGGTCGGCATCGCCGTGGGCAATACCTATCTTGCCTTCGATCCGGCGACCCTGCTGGTCGGTACCAACAATCACGAGGCGCCGGGTTACGCGCCGCCACTGGATATCTCAACGCTTCACCCAACCCAGATGAACGAGGCCTGGACAATTTTTGGCTTCGGCGGCACCGATTACATCACCGGCGGCAACAAGAATGATATCCTGGTCGGTGGGGCCGGTAACGACGTGCTGAGAGGTGGTGCCGGCAACGACACCTTCCTCGCCACGGCGGACGAGACAAGCTTCGACAACTTCGATGGCGGCGACGGCTTCGACCGCATCCTGTCGACGGGAGATGGGGTCGATATCAGAGTCAACAGTCTGGCGGGGGTCGAGGAGATCAGCTCCGCTGGCTTTCATGATGTGAGACTGGTCGGCAACAACGCAACCCATGTCACGCTGGATCTGTCGCTGACCAGCCTGCATGGAATTTCAGAAGTCTATGCCGGCACGGCCAATAACGTCATTCACACGTCCAGCGACAGCGATGCGGTTGGCGGCCAGGCCTACCGCGGCGGTGCCGGCAACGACACCTTCATCTTCGGTGATCAGGGCACCCGGCTGCTCTACTCGGCGGCCGACAACGGCGGTTATGATACCTTCCGGGGCAATACGGATGGCGCGACCCATACCATCATTGCCGAAACCGACAATACGGTGATCGGCATTGCTGGAACACCGTCGGGATATAGGGCGTTCTACGGCGGCACCGACAGCGTCGATGTTATCGATGGCAACGGACACGCCAATGTCGTGATCGAAGGGCCGAGTTCGTCTCACCTTGACTGGGACTTCTCGAATACAACGCTCAAGGACATCGCGATGATCCGCGCGCTCAGCCCCACTGGAAACGATATAATCACCGGCTCCAAGGGCAATGACACGATCGACAGCGGCGCCGGCAACGACAGGCTCGCGGGCGGCGCGGGTAACGATACCCTCATCGGCGGCACCGGCGCCGATACCTTCGCCTTCGCCGAGCACGGCTCGGACAATGTCGACACGATCCTCGACTACAGTTTAGCGGAGGGCGACAGGATCGATCTGTCGGCGCTGCTCGACAGCCTGCACGGCCCCGGCAACCACAATGGCGATGCGAGCCTGGTGAAGCTGGAGACTACGGACACGGGGACGACCGTGCTGGTCGATACTGGCGCCGGCGGTGCCAACCCCTGGTCCGAGGTCGCGGTGCTGCACGGCTATTCCGGCAGCCACGTTCTGGTTCAACTCGAACAGAACGCGGCGGCGCAGTCGCTTTCGGTCTAGCCACAAGCGCAGGGCCGCATCGGATTATCGCCAGAGCCTTTCACCGTTTCTCGGAAGCTGTGAAAGGCTCTTTTTCCGACGCGCGTCTTGGAGCCTTTCCGCTTCTGACCCCATCGAGGGCGGAAAAGCTCTAGCTGTCGCGCTTCAGGCGCCGGATGCTTCGCTCCAGAACCCGGCGAACGGCCAGTCGCGCCCGGTTTGCCTCCGATGCCTTGATGGCTTCGTAGATCGCGCAATGGTCCTCGTATGCGATGATCTGGGTCTCGGAGTTCTTGGCCGAGTTGGCACGGGCCATCGCGATGGCTTCGTAAAGGTGAGGTTGCAGGAAGCGCGTGAAGTTGACGATCAGCGGGTTCTTCGTGGCTTCGGCGATGGCAAGATGAAATTCGATATCGGCGGCCAGCGCCGTTTCGAACGACGCCTTCTCCGGCTGCATCAACTTGAGCGGGGCACGGATCGCACGAAGATCGGCTGCGGTTCTGCGCGTGGCCGCAAGGCTCGCAGCCTGCACTTCGACTGCGATCCGCAGTTCGAAGATATAGTTGATCGGGATTTTCTTGCCCTCGGTGGTGGCAAGACGAAACGGGCGGGCCTTGGTGTCGTTTTCGACGAAGACGCCCTTGCCCTGGTACGAAACGATCAGCCCGTCCGATTTCAGGCGGGATAGCGCCTCGCGGACCACCGTGATGCTGACGCCGAAACTCTCGCTGAGGTCCTTCCCGGCCGGCAGGCGCGTGCCGGGCGCATACTTCCCCTGAAGGATATCCTTGCGCAGCATCGTCGTGATGCGATCGGTCAGGTTGTTCGCGTGGACCGCTTGCTTGGAACTATTGCTCGTCATCGTGGACTACGGGCTTCACCGGGGAAATGCGTTAAGCGGCTGGAATGTAACGTAAACGGCGCAGGCGACATTTAATATAACCCATCAGTCGCAGATATTGATAGTGTCCGGCACCGGTTGATGGGTCCGAGATGTCCACGACAGAATCGTTCTGGAATTTTTCAGTCAACTACTATGCGCTGCCCGGCAAGGCGGATATCTGCCTCGCCTTGCAAGACGGAAAGGGCATGGATGTGAATGTGCTCCTGTTCCTGTTGTGGCAGGCGCAGCAGCGGCGCCGATTGTCGCAGGCCCAGATCGGGGAGGTGGTGGCCTTCGTCGAAAGCTGGCGGATGAGCGTCGTGCAGCCGCTCCGCGGCGTGCGCCGGTTTCTCAAGGAGCCCGGAAAACCTTGGGAAACGCCCGAAATACGGGCGTTTCGCGAGCGGATCAAGCGCGAGGAATTGCTGGCCGAGCGGATCCAGCAGGAGGCGATGGCGGCGGCGTTCCCGGCCGTCGGACAGGACGGCTCCGTGTCGTCTGCGGCGCGGACCAATCTGGCTCTCTATGCGGAGTTGTTGAAGGTTGCGTTGACCGACCGCGAATTGACGACGCTGGCCGAGGGCCTGCAACAGGAGGCATGACCGGTTCGCGAGGTGAAGCCTCTCGGCGCGCCCGGCTGGCGCGACCTGCCGTCCGCGGTCCGGCCGCAAAGCGCGTCCGACTCACTCGCCCCCATCGTCCGTGGCGCAATCCTCCCGGTCGTTGTCGTCCCGCGCCGGCTTGATCCCGATGTCTTCCCCCCAGCGCGGCGTCAGTTTGCTGGACAGCCCGAACAGGTCGAGGGCGCGGCTGACGGAATGGTTGACGATGTCGTCGACGCTCCGGGGACGGGTATAGAAGGCCGGCACCGGCGGCATGACGATCGCGCCCATCTCGGTCACCTGTGCCATCGAACGAAGGTGGCCCAGGTGATAGGGCGTCTCGCGCACCATCAGAACCAGCCTTCGCCGCTCCTTGAGAACCACGTCTGCGGCACGGGACATCAGGCTTGAGGTCACCCCGCCGGCGATCTCGGACAGAGTTCGAATCGAACAGGGGGCGATCAGCATTCCCATCGTGAGGAACGAGCCGCTCGATATCGCCGCGGCGATGTCCGACGGCTTGTAGACGACGTCGGCCAACGCCCTGGCCTCCGGCAGGCTGAGCTCCAGCTCGTGAGCCATCGTGATCTGCGCCGACTTCGATATCACGAGGTGAGTCTCGATGCCGTATGCGCGCAGCGCCTTGAGCGCCGCAACGCCATAGGTCGCCCCCGACGCCCCCGTTATTCCAACAACGATACGATCCTTCACGCACAGTCTCCCCAAGATTTTCCGCATCCATCCGTTGCGCCGGCCGTGTCAGGCGCGATCTCTCCGCATCCGTACGATCCTCGGAGATGAACCGCTCCGCCTCCCGGTAGCAGTCGCCTCGTCATCGAGCGCGTCCTTTCTCATCCATGAGGCACGCGAACGCGTTCGCCTCGCATATCGTGCCGGGATCGCGCGTCGTGCGGAAATCCCGCGCCGATTCAACCGGCATCGCATCGTTCGTCGTTGCCCGCGATTGCCCTCGATCGATGCGGGCTTGCCTCGTCTGCGCCCTGTCGTCGAGCCGAAGCGCTTTCGTCGGATGCCGCCCTCATCACTAGCCCGCCGAATAAAACAATTGATCTTCCCATCTTCTCTGCTTATCATATAAGCATAACAAGTTCATACGATCAGATAAACGAGCATTTGGAGGAGCGGCGAATGAGATGGCTTGGTTTAGCCCTTGGCGTTGGTGTGTTGTTGTCCACGCCGGTCCATGCGCAGGCCGATAACTGGCCCACTCGAGCGATCACATTCGTCGTCCCGTATGCCGCGGGCGGCTACACCGATACCGTTGGACGCATCGTGGCGAGCTACGTCGAGAAACAGCTCGGCCATGCCGTCGTCGTCGAGACCCGCCCCGGCGGAGGTGGCGTGATCGGCACTCAGTTCGTCGCCGGTTCGTCTCCCGATGGGTACACCTTCTGCGTCTGCAGTTCGGGGGCCATCTCGGTCGTCCCCTTCATCCAGAAGGTGAGTTACGATCCCTTGAAGGATCTGGTGCCGGTCGGCCTCGTCAGTTCGATCGCCCAGGCGGTCATCGTCAAGAAGGACATGCCCGTTTCAAACATCGCCGAGTTTGTCGACTATGCGAAGGCCAATCCCGGCAAGCTGAACTACGGGTCGAGCGGCATGGCCGGCCTCAACCACTATTCGGTTCAACTCTTTCAATCCCGGACCGGAACGAAGACGCAGCACATTCCCTTCAAGGGCGGTGCCCCGGCGACATTGGCTGTCGTCACCGGTGAAATCGATTTCGCATTTGCCAATATGACCGACGCCCTGCCGCAGATCGAGGCCGGAACGGTCAAGGGGATTGCCGTTACCTCCAAGGAGCGCGTTCCCTACCTGCCGAACATCCCGACGATCCACGAAACGTTCCTCGCTGATTTCGTGGTCGAGAGCTGGAACGGCCTCATGGCTCCCGCCGGCACGCCCGACGCCATCGTCCGGCGCCTGGCCGATATCCTCAACAAAATGGCCGATGATCCGGCCGTCATCGAGATCATGCGCAAGGCGGGAAGCGTGACCGTGAAGGGAACGCCGGAAGGATTCCGTGCCCAGATCCAGGCGGAAGCGGCGCAATGGGGGCCGGTGCTCAAGAATATCGTTGGAAAGAAGGACTGACGGACAGTCCCCGGGGTCGCGAAACCCCCGTCTCCTCGCGCGAGGCGCTCTGTCATTTCCCGATGACGGAGCGATCGTCTTCAAAGGGATGATTGCCACGTGTCTGATGGTCTGCAATTGAGCGACGCGCCGCAAGAACGGCGCTGGATCAAGAATCCCCGCGACTTCTGGGGATGCATCGCCCTCGCTGTGCTTGCCCTGGTGTCGTTGTGGATCAACAGGGACCTTCCCGGGATGGAGGGCCCGTTGTTCGGCCCGGGAACGGCGCCGCGTATCTTTGCCGTCTGTCTGTTGCTGCTTTCCGGGACGGTCGCGATCTGGGCGGTGTTCACCGTCGGCGAGACGCCGGGGCGCTTCCACGTTCGCGGAATGGTCGTGGTCACGATTTCGGTCATCGTGTTCGCCCTGATGATCCGCCCATTCGGCCTCGTGATAACGACATTCGTCTCCTTCATGATCGCCGCGCTGGGAACGAGCGAGACGCGCTGGTTCGAGGTGACCATCGCCGCCGTGGCGTTCACGGTCGGGGCCGTTCTGCTGTTCGTTTACGGGCTCTCGCTCCAGTTCTCCGTTCTGCCCCGCTTCATGCTGTGACCTGAGCCATGATGGACCTGATCTCTAATCTCGGCCTCGGGTTTTCCCTGGCCCTCGGAATTCAGAACGTATTTCTCTGCTTCGTGGGAGCCCTCGTCGGAACGCTGATTGGCGTGCTTCCCGGCGTCGGTTCGGTCGCGACGATCGCCATGCTTCTGCCGATCACCTACGGGCTGCCGCCGACGGGCGCGCTGATCATGCTCGCGGGCATCTACTACGGCGCGCAGTATGGCGGATCGACGACGTCGATCCTGGTGAACATTCCGGGCGAGGCGGCGTCGGTGGTGACCACGCTGGATGGCCACCAGATGGCAAAGCAGGGCCGCCCCGGCCCTGCGCTCGCGATCGCGGCGATCGGTTCGTTCTTTGCCGGCTGCGTCTCCACGGTGCTGGTCGCGGCGCTGGGCGTGCCGCTGACGAGCCTCGCCATGATGTTTGGCCCGACCGAGTATTTCTCCCTGATGGTGGTCGGTCTCGTTTTCGCGGTGGTTCTCGCCAAGGGGTCCCTGCCAAAAGCCATCATGATGGTATTGTTCGGCCTGCTCATGTCTCAGGTCGGGCTCGATATCGAGACCGCGGCCGGCCGCATGACGTTCGACTTGCCCGAACTGGCGGACGGCATCTCGCTCGCGGTGGTCGCGATGGGGTTGTTCGGGTTCTCCGAGATCATCCGTAATCTCGAGGAAACGACCAACCGCGACATTCTCAAGACGAAGATCACCGGTCTGATGCCGAAGCGCGAGGATCTGAAAGTCGCGGCACCGGCCATCCTGCGCGGGACCGCATTGGGATCGATCCTCGGCATCCTGCCCGGCGGAGGAAACATCATTGCGTCCTTCGCCTCCTATGGCCTGGAAAAGAAGTGCTCGCGCTATCCCGAGAAGTTCGGAACAGGGGTGATCGAGGGCGTGGCCGGCCCGGAAAGCGCGAACAACGCGGCAGCCCAGACATCGTTCATTCCGCTGCTCACCCTCGGCATTCCGCCCAATGCGGTCATGGCGCTGATGGTCGGAGCGATGATGATTCACGGGATCGTGCCGGGGCCGCAGGTCATATCGGAACAGCCGGCGCTGTTCTGGGGGCTGATCGCGTCGATGTGGATCGGCAACCTGATGCTGGTGATCATCAACCTGCCGCTC
>JBDHSY010000086.1:0-9363 GCA_039808405.1 Xanthobacteraceae bacterium | reverse complement strand
ACGGCATCGATGCGGTGTCGGCGGGCGAACTTGGCCTGCCCGAACCTGAGGAGACCGGCGACAGTTTTGCCGCCAATGCCCGCATCAAGGCCGATGCGGCGGCACAGGCCGCCGACCTGCCGGCCTTCGCCGACGATTCGGGGCTGGTGGTGGATGCGCTCGGCGGCGCGCCGGGCATCCATTCCGCGCGCTGGGCCGGCAAACCTGCGGATTTTGCCGGCGCGATGGCGCGCATCGAGCGGCTGTTGCAGGAACATGGCGCTACCACTGCGGCCCAGCGCGCGGCACATTTCGTCTCGGCCTTGTGCGTCGCCTGGCCCGACGGCCACCGCGAGGAGGTCGAGGCGCGCGTCGACGGCCGGCTGGTGTGGCCGCCGCGCGGTTCGGCCGGCTTCGGCTACGATCCGGCGTTTTTGCCCGACGGTCACGAGCGCACCTTCGGCGAGATGACCAGCGAGGAGAAGCACGGCCTGCCGCCGCGCGGGCGGGGCCTGTCGCACCGCGCCCGCGCTTTCGTCAAGCTCGCGGAGATCTGTCTTGAGCCGCGCTGACGATCCCGCGCCGTTCGGCGTCTACGTCCACTGGCCGTTCTGCCTGTCGAAGTGCCCGTACTGCGACTTCAACAGCCACGTCCGCCATGGCGGCGTCGATCAGGCGCGCGCGCTCGCCGCCTTCGCGCGCGAGATCGAGACGACGGCGGCGCGCGCCCCCGGCCGCACCGTGTCGTCGGTGTTTCTCGGCGGCGGCACGCCGTCCTTGATGGCGCCGGACACGGTCGGCGGCATCCTCGAGGCGATCGCAAAACACTGGATGGTCGCGCCCGACGTCGAGGTGACGCTGGAGGCCAACCCGACCAGCGTCGAGGCGACGCGCTTCCGCGGCTATCGCGCGGCCGGCGTCAACCGCGTCTCGCTCGGGGTGCAGGCGATGGACGATGCCGCCCTCAAGGGGCTAGGCCGCCTGCATACCGCGGACGAGGCGATGGCGGCGGTGGCGATCGCGCGCGCCACGTTCGAGCGCTACTCGTTCGACCTGATCTACGCCCGCCCCGGCCAGACCCCGGCGCAATGGGCCGCCGAACTCAACGGCGCCATCGATCAGGCGGCCGAGCATCTGTCGCTCTACCAGCTCACCATCGAGGAAGGCACGCCGTTCCACGCGCTGCACGCGAGCGGCAAACTGATCATGCCGGACGAGGCCACCGCGCGCACCTTCTACGACATGACGCAGGAGATTTGCGCCGCCCGCGGGCTGCCCCCTTACGAGATTTCCAACCACGCGCGGCCGGGCGCGGAGTGCCGGCACAACCTCGTCTACTGGCGCGGCCACGACTATGCCGGCGTCGGCCCCGGCGCCCATGGCCGGCTCGACATCGACGGCGCGCGCCACGCCACCGCGACGGAGAAGCGCCCCGAGGTCTGGCTGATGCGGGTCGAGGCGCGCGGCCACGGCCTCGTCACCGACGACGTGCTCAACTGCGAGGAGCGTGCCGACGAATACCTGCTGATGGGATTGCGGCTCGCCGAAGGGATCGACCCGCGGCGCTATGCGGCGCTGGCCGGGCGCACGCTCGATCCGGCGCGCATCGCGCTGCTCGGCGACGAGGGCGCCATCGAGGTCGATGGCGACGGCCGGCTGCGCGTCACCCAGAGCGGATTTCCGCTGCTCGACGCGGTGGTTGCCGACCTCGCGGCGTGAGCTCGCGAAGCGGACCGGGAGCCGACAAGATCAAAAGAGATGCCGGTCACTCCGAGACGATCACCTCGATCGGCGTCGGAGCGAATCCCGCCGCGGGATTGTGCATCTGGGGACAGTTCGAAATGACGACGATGACCGGCATCTCGGCCTTGAGCGTGACGTAGTCGCCCGGCTTCGAGACGCTGTCCGCGATCACCACGTGGCCGGTATTGTCGAACGGCACCTTCATGAAGAAGTTGATGTTCGACACGATCTCCGAGGGGCCGAGCGCCCAGGTCGCCAGCTCGGCGATGAAATTCGTCCGGCAGCTTTCGGTCTTCTCCACGTTGTAGCGGACCTTGTCGATCTCGCAGCTACAGCAACCTGCCAGCGTATCGTGAAATCCGCAGGTGTCCTCGGTAACGGACATCATGACCTGGGCATGGTCGGAGTAAATCTTGCAGCCCTTGGTGATGTAGAGAGACTTGTTGAGCTTGACGGTGTTGGGAAGGTTGATCCTGTCGAGCGGAAGGGTCGCGCTGTAGCAGAGAAAATCGACCGCCTGCTGTCCCTTGAGGTCGACGAAGGTGACGCTCTGCCCGGTCTCGAGCCGCGCCGACCAGCGGCCTTTCGCTTCCACCGTTTCGCGCCGGATGACCTTCTTGTCGTCGATCTGGAACTTGCTCATGTGACGCCTCCCGGAAGCCGGTTTCGCAAAGCCTCGCGCATCCAAGCCGATGCGGTTGCAGCCGGACCAAAGCGTCTTCCAAAGGTCAGGAAAATAGCTATGTTATGAATCTCATATCAGAAATACTGGTGTATCGATGCGGTTGTCCAGTTCCGACCTGACCTCTCTTTCGGTTTTTCGCGCGGTCGCCGAGCACCGGTCTTTTCTCGGCGCGCAGGTTGCGCTCGGCCTGAGCCAGTCCGCGGTCAGCTTTCACATGAAGGCTCTCGAAGACCGGTTCGGGTTCACGCTGTGCCAGCGGGGACGGCGCGGATTCGAACTGACGGAGCGCGGGTCTGTCGTTCTCGAGCAGCTGAAGCTCGTCTTTGGCCAGCTGACGTCGTTCGAAAACGTCGTCGGATCGCTCAAGAAGCGGATATCTGGCGTGATACGGCTGGGGCTCGTCGACAACACGATCACCAACCCGCACATGCCGGTTCATCGCGCGCTTGCCTCGCTGCACCGGAAAGCGCCGGACGTCATCGTTCGGATCGAGATACGCTCGCCCGAAGCTCTGCTGTCGGAACTGGGAAACGGCGGGCTCGATCTCGCGGTTCTTCCGGAGACCAACCGCTACCCCGGCATCCGGTACGCGCCGCTCCTGAAAGAGGCTCACGCGCTTTACTGCGGAGCGGCCCATCCGCTGTTTCGCAAGGACGCCCGCATCTCCATCGAGACGGTCGAGCGTCATGCGTTTGTCGTTCGTCCTTACGCAAAGCTGCTCGAACTGAAGCACCTTCCCAAGGCGCTGGCGCGGGTGACCGTCTCGAGCATGGAGGCGCAAGCCATCCTCGTTCTGAGCGGGCTGTATCTAAGCTATCTTCCCGAACACTACGGACAATCGTGGGTGGCGCGGCGCGAGATGAGGTCGCTGTCACCCAAAATCCCGCGCATTCATTCCGATTTTTCCATTGCCACCCGCGTGGAAAAGCGAACCCCGCCGCTGGTGCAGCTGGCGGTGAGCGAGCTCGAGGCCGCGCTGAGGCGGCCAGCGGCCTGACGATTTAACGGCGTCTGCGCCTCCGATCCCATCGAGAGGCGAAAAAGCTCTACACGCTGACGATTTCGTTGGCCGTCTGCACGTCGAGAAACTCGTCGGTGGCGCGGTCGAGCACCGACAGCGCCCCGGTGGCGACGCCGAAATAGGCGCCGTGCAGCACGATCTTGCCGCGCTCGACCTGGATGCGGATGCAGGGAAACGTCATCAGGTTTTGCAGGCTGCGGCGGATCACCGCCTTCTCCAGCCGCGTCACGAACGCCTGGCGGTCCTCGCCGTTCTGCGGCTTGAGCTTGGCCGGATCGGATTCGATCAGCGACATCCAGCGGCCAATGAAATCGCCGGGCGACAACGGCTCGGTGTCCTCGGTCAACGCCTTGACGCCGCCACACTGGGCGTGGCCCATCACCACGATGTGCTTGACGCGCAGCACCTGCACCGCGAACTCGAGCGCCGCCGAGACGCCGTGCGCCTCGCCGTCCGGCGCGTAGGGCGGCACCAGGTTGGCGACGTTGCGCACCACGAACAGTTCGCCCGGCCCGGCATCGAAGATCGTCTCCGGCGCGACCCGCGAATCGCAGCAGCCGATCACCATGACCTCCGGCTTCTGGCCGTGCTCGGAGAGATCGTGATAGCGCGACTGTTCGGCCGGCAGACGATGGGTGCAGAAACCTTGATAGCCGGCAATCAGCCGTTTCGGAAATCGGATCATGTGGGACGCCTTATGGTGATGTATTTTACATCAACCACACTGTGACGGCGCCGGCAACCCTTTGCCGACCGCGCCCACGATGCTAGCCATGCGCGGCATGCAGAGACAATGAGGTTTGCCATGATCCGCCCCCGCCGCAGCCTGCTGTTCATGCCCGGCTCCAACCCGCGCGCGCTGGAGAAGGCGCGCACCCTGCCGGTGGACGGGCTGATCCTCGATCTGGAGGACGCGGTCGCGCCCGACGCCAAGGCGGTTGCGCGCGATCGGGTCGGCGCGGCGGTGGCGGCGCGGGCCTTCGGCAAGCGCGAGGTGCTGATCCGCATCAACGCGCTCGACACGCCGTGGTGGATCGACGACCTCACGATGGCGGCGAAGGCGCACCCCGACGGCATTCTGGTGCCGAAGATTTCGAGCGTCGCCGACCTTGCCGCGATTGCCGACCGGCTCGCCGACGGCAGCGCCGATCAGGCGATCCGGGTCTGGGCGATGATCGAGACCGCCTTCGCCATCCTGCGCGCCGAGGAGATTTCGGCGCAGGCGCACGACGTCGAAATGCGGCTCGCCGGCTTCGTCATGGGGCCGAACGACATCGCGCGCGAGACCCGCATCCGCATGGTGCCGGGGCGCGCCACGATGCTGCCGGCCTACATGCACTGCATCCTTGCCGCGCGCGCCCATGGTCTTGCCGTTCTCGATGGCCCCTATGGCGATATCGCCGATGCGCAGGGTTTTGCCGAGGAATGCGCGCAGAGCCGCGACATGGGGTTCGACGGCAAGACGCTGATCCATCCGAGCCAGATCGCGGCATGCAACGCCGCCTTCACGCCGCCGGAGAAAGAGGTCGCGGAGGCGCGCCGCATCGTCGCGGCGTTCGCGCAGCCGGAAAATGCCGGGCGCGGTGCGATCCAGCTCGACGGACGCATGGTCGAGCGGCTGCACGCCGAGATGGCGCAGCGGACGCTGGCGATCGCCGAGGCGATCGCGGCGCTATAGACGACGCTGTCCCGGACGCGGCGCGGCGTGAAACGCTGCGCCGCAGAGCCGGAACCGTGACAGGTACAGGTTCATGAAACGATCCCGGGTCAGCACCGCGGCACATCGTGCCGCAGTGCATCCGGGATACGAGCGCGGTCGGCGGTCCCTCGACCCGCCTACAGCCACGGCCGCGCGGTCGTCGCCTTGGTCTCGAAGGTGCCGATGGCGGCATTCTTCTCCATCGTCAGCCCGATATCGTCGAGGCCGTTGAGGAGGCAGTGCTTGCGGAACGGGTCGATCTCGAAGCGGATCACGCCGCCGTCGGGGCCGCGGATTTCCTGGGCCGCCAGATCGACGGTGATCGTCGCGTTGGCGCCGCGCTCGGCGTCGTCGAACAGCTTGTCGAGGTCGTCCTGCGACACGCGGATCGGCAAAATGCCGTTCTTGAAGCAGTTGTTGTAGAAGATGTCGCCGAACGAGGTCGAGATCACGCAGCGGATGCCGAAGTCCAGCAGCGCCCACGGCGCGTGCTCGCGCGAGGAGCCGCAGCCGAAATTGTCGCCGGCGACGAGAATCCTGGCATTGCGGTAGGCCGGCTTGTTGAGCACGAAGTCCGGGTTCTCGCTGCCGTCGTCGTTGTAGCGCTGCTCCGAGAACAGACCCTTGCCGAGGCCGGTGCGCTTGATCGTCTTGAGGTACTGCTTGGGGATGATCATGTCGGTATCGACATTGATGATCTTCAGGGGCGCGGCGACGCCCTCCAGGGTGGTGAATTTGTCCATGCTGTCCTCGTCGAAAACGGGCCCGACACGGCTCTTGCTAGGGCGGCGCCGCGGCGCGGTCAAGGGCGCGCGCATCATGGGTGGGTTGACGCGGGGCCGGCAATCGGAGAGCGTGCGCGGGCGGTTTCAGGGGGTATCGATGCGAAGCATGGTGGCAGTGATCGCGGTCGGGGCGATGCTTGCGGCGGCGCCGCCGGCGGCGGCCGAAAACGCCGCCCCTGCCGCCGGCCTGCGCGACGGTGCGCCGCACGCGGTGTCGGCGCAGGCGCGAGGCGAGCGCCGCCCGCCACGTGTGCGCATCCACCGCGACAACCGTCCGCTCGGCCCCAACGCGGTGCGCCAGTGCGAGGCCTGGTACGAGCAGGAGTTCCGCCCGAGCGGGACCGTGATCGTGCCGCGCATGAGCTGCTTCTGGCGCCGCGGCTGAGGGCGCTCCTTGCCTTAAACGTGGTGATTTGGAGGCGCGATCATTCACGCTTCATTCAGGCCGCAGCGCTTAAGCGTTGCGACCATGGAAGCCGTCTTTGACGGACCTTTTCGGAGCCGAAAGCGTTTCGCAACGTAAGCGAAACATGGGCTTGAACAGAAGAGGAAGTGTGCAATGAAACGATTGATCGGCGCGGCGATCTTCGCCGCAACCTTCGCTCTCGGCGGCGCGCTCGCCGCCTCGCCCGCGGTCGCTGCGAATGCGCAGTCCCATCAGCCGGTGGCGCAGCACGAGCAAGCCAAGCAACTGACCGACGTCAGCTCGCAACGGCGCTATCGCCGCTATTACCGCCATCGTCATTACCGGCCGTACTATTACGGTCCGCGCTACTATCGTCCGTATTACCGGCCCTACTATCGGCCTTACTACCGGCCGTACTACTATGCGCCGCGGCCGTATTTCGGTTTCGGCTTCGGCTTCGGGCCGCGCTTCTACTGGTAAGGCCGGCAGGACCGGCGATGTGAAAAGGGCGTCCGCAAGGACGCCCTTTTACTTTCCGGAGGCATGATAGAGACCGTTCCAACGTGGCTGAATCAGACCCGTCGGTTAGCGCCACTCGCGGATATCGACGAAGTGGCCGGCGATCGCCGCCGCCGCCGCCATGGTCGGCGACACCAGATGGGTGCGCCCCTTGAAGCCCTGACGGCCCTCGAAGTTGCGGTTCGAGGTCGAGGCGCAGCGTTCTTCCGGCGCGAGCTTGTCGGGGTTCATGGCAAGGCACATCGAACAGCCCGGCTCGCGCCACTCGAACCCGGCGGCGATGAAGATCTTGTCGAGACCTTCGGCCTCCGCCTGTTCCTTCACCAGTCCCGAGCCCGGCACGATCATCGCGTTGACATGGCCGTTGACGGTGCGGCCCTCGACGATCTTCGCCGCCGCGCGCAGATCCTCGATGCGGCCGTTGGTGCACGAGCCGATGAACACGCGGTCGAGCTTGATGTCGGTGATCCTGGTGCCGGCGGCCAGCCCCATGTAGTCGAGCGCGCGCTGCTTGGAGAGCCGCTTGGCCTCGTCGGCGATCCTGGCCGGGTCGGGCACGAAGCCGGTCACCGACACCACGTCCTCGGGCGAGGTGCCCCAGGTGACGATGGGCGGCAGGCGCGCGGCATCGAGCCGGATCTCGCTGTCGAAATGCGCGCCGTCGTCGGTGCGCAGCGTTTCCCAGTAGCGCATCGCCGCGTCCCACGCCGCGCCCTTCGGCGCCTTGGGGCGATCCTTGAGCCAGGCGAACGCCTTGTCGTCGGGCGCGACGAGGCCGGCGCGCGCACCGCCTTCGATCGACATGTTGCACACCGTCATGCGGCCTTCCATCGACAGCGCGCGGATCGCGTCGCCCGCGTATTCGAGCACATGGCCGGTGCCGCCGGCGGTGCCGATCTCGCCGATGATGGCCAGGATAATATCCTTGGCGGTGACGCCGGCCGGCAATGTGCCGTCCACCGTCACGCGCATGTTCTTGGCCTTCTTCTGGATCAGCGTCTGGGTCGCCAGCACGTGCTCGACCTCGGAGGTGCCGATGCCGTGCGCCAGCGCGCCGAAGGCACCGTGCGTCGAGGTGTGGCTGTCGCCGCACACGATGGTGCTGCCGGGCAGCGTAAAACCCTGCTCGGGGCCGATGATGTGGACGATGCCCTGCCGCTTGTCGAATTCGTTGTAGTACTCGATGCCGAAATCTTTCGCGTTCTGCGCCAGCGCCGCGATCTGGTCGGCGCTTTCCGGATCGGGATTGGGCTGCGAGCGGTCGGTGGTCGGCACGTTGTGATCGACCACGGCAAGCGTCTTCTCCGGCGCGCGCACCTTGCGCCCGGCAGTGCGCAGGCCCTCGAACGCCTGCGGCGAGGTCACCTCGTGGACGAGGTGGCGATCGATATAGATCAGGCAGGTGCCGTCGGGCTGCTCGTCGACCAGGTGGTCGTTCCAGATCTTGTCGTAGAGCGTGGTCGGCGCGGAGGCGGATGTGCGGTCGGACATGGGTTCAGCCTTGAAAATCGGGACGGGCCGGGCGGCGCCGGCGGGCGGCGGGATCAGATGCCGCGAAGGCCGGCCGCGATCGAGGACGCGAAGCGTCCGAAAAAACGCCACGGCAGGCGGCGATGATCGTCAAGGACGATACGCTTCACGCCCGGCTGCAATCTGGCGAAATCTAAAACCATTCCATTTCTTTAGCACAACGCCCGGCGCCGAAACAATCGGACCGGCCCAGCGCGGCGGGAATGGCGCGTCCACGAAAAAGGCGCGGCCCTGTGGACCGCGCCGATGACGTTCCGCAACCCGGGGAGGTTACTTCGCCGGGGCGGCCTGCTGGCGGTCCTGCTTCTCGACGATGCGCGCCGATTTGCCGCGCAGGCCACGCAGGTAATAGAGCTTTGCGCGGCGCACCTTGCCGCGGCGCACCAGCTTGATCGAGTCGATCATCGGCGAGTAGATCGGGAACACGCGCTCCACGCCCTCGCCGTAGGAAATCTTGCGCACGGTGAAGCTCTCGTTGAGCCCGCCGCCATGCCGGCCGATGCACACGCCCTCGTAAGCCTGCACCCGGGTGCGCTCGCCTTCCTTGACCTTGACGTTGACGATCACCGTGTCGCCGGGGGCGAAATCGGGAATGGTCTTGCCGGCGGAGAGCTTTTCGCGCTGCTCGTTCTCGAGCGTCTGAATGAGGTTCATAACTACATCTCCATCGGCGGCGCTCCCCGGAAGGGGCGCAAATGTCCTTGATTCGACTGAAGTTTCCGACCGGGGGCCGAAAGCCGGCCCGCACCGGCGCTACTGTGCAGCGCGCTCCTATACGTCAATCGGGCCGCTTTGTCACCCGTCTATCGCCGGGCGCCGGCCGATTTGCGGCGCCGCCGCGCGCCCACAGGTCGGGGCGGCGGCGCTGCGTCAGCGCCTCGGCCTCGGCCCGCCGCCACGCCGCCACTCTGGCGTGGTCGCCCGACAGCAGCACCTCGGGGATCGGGCGGCCCTCGAACGTCTGCGGCCGGGTGTATTGCGGGTATTCCAACAGGC
>JBDHSY010000085.1:0-9405 GCA_039808405.1 Xanthobacteraceae bacterium | reverse complement strand
TGCATCGCCAGAGCCGGCCCGCCGGCGGCCGCCCGCAATCCCGCCCCCATCGTTGAGTTTCATTTTCGATCCGGAGATCCCATGGCCAAAGAAGAACTGATCCAGTTCGAAGGACTGGTCACCGAAATCCTTCCCGATGCGCGCTATCGCGTCCAGCTCGATACCGGGCATGAAATCGTCGCCTACACCGCCGGCAAGATGAAGAAGAATCGCATCAAGACGCTGGCCGGCGACCGTGTCACCGTCGAGATGTCGCCCTACGACCTTGAAAAGGGCCGCCTTATTTTCCGCCACAAGGACGAGCGGCCGGGCCCGGTGCCATCGCGCAGCGGCCCGCCGCGCGGGCAATTCCGCAGGCGGTAACGGTGCCGCCTGCCGCGCCGCCGGGGCCAAGCCGGCGGCGCAAAAATTCAAAAGCGCCAGGATTGTTTCGGCCGGGGTTCTCGCATAACATGTGCGGATCGATTTTCGGCCGGACGACATGAGCTACCACCGGTACAGCCGGTTTAGACGCTGACGACCTCTCCTAAAATTCGATATCACTGCCTGTCGCACGACGGGTTAATACGCGACTTATATATCGAGAAGGGACTTCCCCGTGAGCATGGGAACCGTGAAGTGGTTTAACGCGACTAAGGGTTACGGATTCATCCAGCCGGATGACGGCGGCAACGACGTGTTCGTGCACATCAGCGCCGTCGAGCGTGCCGGCCTCGGCACGCTGCGCGAGGGCCAGAAGATCAGCTACGAGATCGTTGCCGATCGCCGCTCGGGCAAATCGTCTGCCGACAACCTCCGCGCCGCCGGCTGAGCCCCGCGTCCGTTGAATCAGGCTGCGATCCGGCAGCCGAAGCGAAAGGGCCGCGCATCGCGCGGCCCTTTTGTCATGCCGGCCGTCTGCCGGCGGGTAGAGCTTTTCCGCTTCTGATGGAATCAGAAGCGGAGCTCCAGGATTTTGTTCTGTCGCGTTTTCTTCACGCGAACCGGCCGCCGCCGGGCCGGAGCCGGCTATGGCCCGGCGAAGGCCGGTTCCCGCTTCGCTCGAAAACGCTCAGATCTCAGGAGGCGCAGTCGGTCGCGCCATAGGAGACGCAGGGCGCGTAGCGTGGCCGGCTGAAACCTTCATGCGGCATGAGGAAGCCCGCCTGCATCAGATAGGGCACCTTGGGGCGATAGTAGTACTTCACCTCGCTCCAGATCAGGTAGGTGTTCGGCGTCAAGAGTCCCTGCTGGCTCGCCTTCAACGTCACCGCGCCGGGTTCGTGGCCGGTGGTGATGTCGTTGTTGACCCAGCCTTTGCTCCAGACCACGGTCGCGTTGCCGTCGGCGTCGACCTTGATCTGCGAGACCTTGGCCTCGATCACGCTGGCCGGATACGGGGCCATGATCGACGTGCTGGCGACGAAGGCGTCGCGGATGTCGCTGTCGGTCACGGAGACGGTCCCGGCCCCGGCGCCGGTCGGCTGCATCGCCGCGATCAGGTCCGACAGGGTGCGCGCGGTGATGTCGGTCTTGCGGTCGATGGCGAGGCCGTCGGTGGTTTCGATCATCCCGAAGGTGAGGACGAGCATCAACGGCAGGATGAAGGCGAACTCGATCGCCGCGAGCCCGCGGCAGTCGTCGCGCAGGTGGCGCCACTGGAGAAACAGGGAACGCAGGGTTGCGGACATCGTCGGATCCTTACGAGCCTGATGGCGGCGGGCTCGCCGAGGACGTGGCCGTCCCGAACGGCTCGTTGCGGAAGGCGAAGCTCGCCATCAACAGCCGCTTGCCGCCGGCCATGTTGGTGATGTCGAAGCCGAGGTTGAGCACGTAAAATTTCCACGCATAGAACACCCGGACCACGACGATCTGGTTCTGCTCACCGGGATTGTAGCGCACTGCACCGGTGAAATTGCCGTCCTTGTCGAGCGGCAGCGCGAGGTCGGCCGGGGTGATGGCGCCGAACGAACTGTAAGCGTTGACGTCGATGGAAATGCCACGTTCGCAGTCGAACAGCGCGACGATATGTTCGCAGAACTTTTCCTTGAAGGTGTCCCGGTCGAAGTTGCCGGCCTTGGCCTGCCCGGTCAGCACCAGCCGCGCGGTATCCTGGGTCGCCGTTTCCAGAACCTGCGCGGCAAAGAACATCAGCGCATACTCAAGCATGGCGAACAGCAGTGCGAAGAACAGCGGCGCAACCAGCGCGAATTCGACGGCCGCCGATCCGCCCCTGCTGCGGCGGAACAGACGCGCCTTGTGCCGGACGGTGACGGCAGGCGGCTGCAGCGTGGACATCGATCGACCCCTTTGAGAGTCCGGACAATGCCCGCAAGTCTAGCCGGCAGGGATTGTTTAAGTGTTTCTCCCGATGCCGACAGAACGCCCCGTCGCGTTAACGGTTCGTTAAGGCTGGCGGCCGGTCATTTGCCGCCGGCGGCTTCCTTGCTCCGTGTGCCGGCCTGCTCGAGCGCGGCGGAGAAGAAGTCTTTTTCGTCGCCGAGCGTCACCCGCTTCTGGCAGGTCGGCGTGCAGCTGTAGGACTCGCGGCTCGCGCCGCGATAGACCGTCACCAGCCGCTGGTCGGCCGGCCCCTCGACCTGGATCACGCGATCGACCAGCACGCTTCCGTTGCGGTCCATGGCGATCACGTTGGTGGCGCCATAGCCTTTTCCGGTCACCACCACCATGCCGCCCGATTGCAGGGATACGTCGGCGATGAGCGGGTTGCCGACCACGATGGTGGTGACATGCTCCGGCAGCTTGATGAGTTTCGCCTGATCGACCACCACCGCGATCGTTTCGTCCATCGGCGCGGCGCGGACCCCCTCGGGGACCGCCGTCGTTATCGCGAGGGCGGCAAAGACCGCGAGCGCGATACCGCCGCTCCGCATCACTCCCATCGGCATGGACCAGCTCCGAAAACCTTGACAACGCCAGTGGGCCGCTTCGGCCCGCCGTGCATGGCAAATATGCCGTTAATTGATGAACGAAGCGCAAACGGCGGGGGCTGCTGCTCCTCCATCGTCGTGGCCGGAACAAGTCCGGCCATGACGAGGTGGACGGGGTGGAGTCATGCCCATGCGTGCCACGAACCCGCCGATCGGCTTCACTCAAATTTTAGCTATTCGTACAAGCAAAAATTTACCGAACACAAGAAGTCCGCAATAGGCCGTAGTTTCTGCAATCGAATTAACTGCAATGCAATTCTCAGGCAGTAGTGTCCCGCACATGGTCAGGGGCGCGGAGCTCTTGCGACCAGATCAGGGTTCAACAAACCAAAGATTGTGGAGAGTTCCATGAAGAGCCTCGTTTCTCGTTTCCTCAAGGACGAGTCTGGCGCCACGGCTATCGAGTACGGCCTGATCGCAGCCGGCATTTCCGTCGCGATCATCACGGTCGTGTACAACATCGGCACCAACCTCAACACCAAGTTCACCGAAATCAACGATAAGCTGGCCGAGTAATCGTCAGTTTCTGACGCGTCATCGTCATGGAAAGGCCCCGGCATGCCGGGGCCTTTCTGCTTTCGGTGCGCCTTTCCTCTCCTCTCTTTATCTGCGGGAGAGGATGTTGCGCTGCTTCGCTCTTAACGTCGTCATTGCCGGGCTTGACCTGGCAATCCATCCTTCTTCTCTTAAGAAAAAAATGGACACGCGGGTCAAGCCCGCATGTGACGACAGAGGGTGGGCGCCACTTCCGGGAACGACGACGATGAGTGCAGTAGACCGGCAAATTCGGCGCCCCGATGAACCGAACGTTAATGCCGCCGCTCTAGGACTCGTCCCATGGTTCTCGACCTGTTGCGCCTGTTCCTGTTTCCCGCGCTGATGGCGTTCGCAGCCGCCAGCGACCTGTTCACCATGACGATTTCCAACCGCGTCTCGCTGTGGCTGATCGCGGGCTTCTTCTTGGTGGCCGCGCTGGGCGGCATGCCGGCGATGGATATGCTGATGCACTGCGCCGCCGGCCTTGCCGTGCTTGCGGCGGCGTTCGCCTGTTTCGCCTTCGGCTGGATCGGCGGTGGCGATGCCAAGGTGGCGGCGGCGGCCTCCCTGTGGTTCGGTTTCGCCCACCTGCTGGACTATCTGCTCATTGCCTCCGTACTCGGCGGCGCGCTGACGCTGTTCATTCTGATGTTCCGGCAATGGCCGCTGCCGTATGCTCTGGCCGGCCAGCACTGGCTGCTGCGGCTGCACCACAAGGACACCGGCATTCCCTATGGCATAGCGCTCGCCGCCGGTGCGCTCCTGGTCTATCCCGACACGCCGTGGATCAAGGCGATCGATCTCGCCCGCTTCATGCTCTGATCGGGCTTCTCGTATTGTTTCATTAACGCCATTTGGATACCGGGCATTAACCATGCCTTGACGAATTCCGCTTAGCTTTCTCGGGGCAGAGGCGCGGTCTCCGCGCCCGTCAGGGGAAGTGAAGCGTATGAATCCCGCACGACTGGTGGTCCTGATCATCGCCCTTGGCGCCGGCGGCGTTGCCGCATGGCTTGCCTCGACATCGGGTCCGACGCCGACGGCAAAAGCGCCGCCGCAGCAGCAGCTCAAGACCGTCGAGGTGCTGGTCGCCAAGGCGGATATCCCGCTCGGCCAGAAAGTCGATGCCGGCCAGTTGCAGTGGCAGAGCTGGCCTGCGTCGGCCGCGAGCAGCAATTTCATCCGCCGCTCCGACCGTCCGGATGCGATCAAGCAGCTTGGCGATTCGATCGCACGCTCGCCGTTCGTGGCGGGCGAGCCGATCCGCGAGACCAAGCTCGTCACCGCAAAAGGCTCCGGCTTCATGGCCGCGATCCTGCCGGCCGGCATGCGCGCCATCTCGATCGAGATTTCGCCCGAGACCGGCGCCGGCGGCTTCATCCTGCCCAACGATCGCGTCGACGTCATCCTGTCGCGTCGCAAGGGCGGCGACGATACCCACACCGGCGCCAGCTCGGAGATCATCCTTACTAACGTGCGCGTGCTCGCCATCGATCAGAAGCCCGGCGAGAAGGAAGGCCAGAACACCGTGGTCGGCAAGACCGCGACGCTCGAACTGCGGCCCGACCAGGCCGAGTCGCTGGCGCGCGCGAAGCAGACGGGAACGTTGTCGCTGGCGCTGCGCAGCATCGCCGACGCCGCCACGGGCGAGGACGACGCCCGCCGCAGCAGCGTCAACGTGGTGCGCTTCGGGGTTTCGACCACTTCGACAATGACCAAGTGACGGCATTCAGGCGACGAGGGGCGTAGACGATGAGGGGCTGCAAGAACCGCGGAAAGGCTCACGGCCAGGATCACCGCTCGCAGGTGCGGACGCTGGCGCTCCGCGCCGTGCCGCTCGCCGCGGTGGCGCTGCTGGTGCTCGGGGCGGCCTCTCTGCCGACCGTGGCTGCGGACAGGACGGTATCGGCCGCCGGCGCACAGGCCGGTTCGCGCTTCCTCGCGCTCGGCATCGGCAAGTCGGTGGTGATCGATCTGCCGCGTGACATCAAGGACGTGCTGGTGGCCGATCCCAAGATCGCCAACGCCGTGGTGCGCTCGGCGCAGCGCGCCTACATCATCGGCGCCGCCGTCGGCCAGACCAACATCGTGTTCTTCGACGGCGACGGCCAGCAGATCGCCGGCTACGATATCGCGGTGACGCGCGATCTGAACGGCATCCGCGGCGCGCTGCGCCAGGTGCTGCCCAACGCCGACATCCGCGTCGAGGGCATCGGCGAGGGCGTGATGCTGAGCGGCACGGCGGCGATCGCCGCCGAGGCGCAGCAGGCGCAGGACATCGCCATCCGGCTCGTCGGCGACGAGAAGAAGGTGGTCAACTCGATCGCCATCCGCGGCCGCGACCAGGTGATGCTCAAGGTCACCGTCGCCGAAGTGCAGCGCGACATCATCAAGCAGCTCGGCATCGATCTGAGCGCCAAGCTCAATTACGGCACCGCCGTCGTCAACTTCAACAACAGCAATCCCTTTACCCAGCACGGTCAGGCGCTGGTGTCCGGCAACAGCCTCGCCGGCAGCTTCGGCCCGCTCAACAACAACGTGACCGCGACGCTGCGCGCCATGGAGAATGCCGGCGTGATCCGCACGCTGGCCGAGCCGAGCCTGACGGCGATCTCCGGCGAGACCGCCAACTTCCTGGCCGGCGGCGAATTCCCGATTCCGGGCGTGCCGGACTGCTCCACAGTGCCGTGCAAGCAGACCATCCAGTTCAAGCCGTTCGGCGTCGCGCTCAGCTTCACCCCGGTGGTGCTCGGCGAAGGCCGCATCAGCCTGCGCGTCAAGACCGAGGTGTCGGAACTGACCAGCGAGGGTTCGGTGGTCATCAACAACGTCAGCATCCCCGCGATCAAGACCCGCCGCACCGAGACCACGCTGGAGGTGCCCTCGGGCGGCGCGATGGCGATGGCCGGCCTGATCCAGGAACAGACCAAGCAGGCGATCAACGGCATGCCCGGCGCTGCCCAGGTGCCGATCCTCGGCGCGCTGTTCCGCAGCCGCGACTACGTCAACCGCAACAGTGAACTGGTGGTGCTGGTGACGCCCTACGTGGTGCGCGCCGTGGCGCAGAAGGATCTGTCGCGCCCCGACGACGGCTTCACCGACGCCTCGGACCCGCAGTCCGACCTGCTCGGCACCATCAATCGCATCTACGGCGTTCCCGGCCGCGCCAGCGCAGCCCGGAGCTATCACGGCAAGGTTGGCTTCATTACTGACTGACGGGACGGGACTTCGATGACACACCCTGCAATGCCTCGTCCATTCTCCCGCGCGCTTGCGGCGGCCTTCGCTGCCGCCGGCCTGGCGCTGGCGCTCGGCGGCTGCACCCATACGAACCGCGATACCTCGATCACCGGCAGCGTCCCGAGCGACTATCGCCAGCGCCATCCGATCGTGGTGCAGGAAGCCGACCGCAGCATCGACATTTTCGTCGGCAGCGGCCGCGGCGGGCTGACCGCCTCGCAGCGCGCGGAAGTTTCGGCGCTGGCGCGGACCTGGCTGCGCGAGGGCACCGGCACCATCATCATCGACGCGCCGGCGCACACGCCGAATGCCCGCGCCGCAGCGGACGCAGTGCGCGAGATCAGGTCGCTGTTCGCCGCCGCCGGCATTCCGCCGCGCGGCGTCACCACGCGGCCCTATCGGCCGACCGATCCGCGCCTGTTCGCCACCGTGCGCGTCACCTATCCGCGCATTGCGGCGGTCGCCGGCCCCTGCGGGCTGTGGCCGGACGACCTCGGCCCATCGGTCAAGAACAAGGGCTATCTCGACAACCGGCCCTACTACAATCTCGGCTGTGCCAGCCAGCGCAACCTCGCCGCCATGATCGACAATCCGCACGACCTCGTCCAGCCGCGCGCCGAAACGCCGCCCTACACCGCGCGCCGCAACGTGGTGTTCGACAAGTATCGTGAAGGCCAGAGCACGGCCGCCACGCTGTCGGAGAACGAAAAGGCCAAGCTGAGCAAAGTGGGACAATGATCAGTTACGCACGCCAGAACCAGGGCGAAGGCGCGGCCGTCTCACCGGCCGTATCGTCCGACGAGCATATCGCGCCGGCGCCGCGCGTCTCCGTGCAGGCTTTCTGCGAGACGGTGGAAAGCGCCGCCGCGGTGCAGGGGGCGGGCGAGGATCGCCGTCTCGCCAAGGCCCACCTCAAGGTGCAGATGGGCGGGCTTGCGGCGGCGATCGAAGCCTATCGCAATGCGCCGACCCCCAACGTCATCATGGTCGAGGCCGACGGCCACCAGGACATTCTTGGCGGGCTCGATCAACTGGCCGGCGTCTGCGACGCCGGCACGCGCGTCGTCGTCGTCGGACATGCCAACGACGTCACGCTCTACCGCGAACTGGTGCGGCGCGGCGTCTCCGATTACATCATTGCTCCGGTCACGGCGCTGGATGTCGTGCGCTCGGTGTGCGGGCTGTTCTCGGTGGACGAAGCCAAGGCCGTCGGCCGCGTCATCGCCGTGGTCGGCGCCAAGGGCGGCGTCGGCGCCTCGACCGTCGCCCACAATGTCGCCTGGGCCACGGCACGCGATCTCGCGCTCGATTCCGTCGTGGTCGATCTCGATCTCGCATTCGGCACCGCCGGCCTCGACTACAACCAGGATCCGCCGCAGGGTATCGCGGACGCCGTGTTCTCGCCGGAGCGCATCGATACCGCCTTCGTCGATCGCCTGCTGTCGAAGTGCACCGATCACCTGAGCCTGCTCGCGGCCCCGGCGACGCTGGAGCGCGTCTACGATTTCGGCGACAATGCCTTCGATGCGATCTTCGATTCGCTGCGCGCCAGCGTGCCCTGCATCGTCCTCGACGTGCCGCACCAGTGGTCGGGCTGGACGCGCCGCGCGCTGGTCGCCGCCGACGATCTCCTGATCGTCGCCGCTCCCGACCTTGCCAATCTGCGCAACACCAAGAACCTCTACGACCTGCTCAAGGCCGCGCGGCCCAACGACCGCCCGCCGTTCTATTGCCTGAACGGCGTTGGCGTGCCCAAGCGGCCCGAGATCAGCGCCGCCGAGTTCACCAAGGCGATCGAGGCCGAGCCGATCGTTTCGATCCCGTTCGAGCCGCAGACGTTTGGCGCGGCCGCCAACAACGGGCAGATGATCGCCGAGATGGCGGCGCGCCATCGCGCCGTTGAACTGTTCCTGCAGATCGCCCAGCGCCTCACCGGGCGCAGCGAAGCGAAGAAGCCGCGTGCGGTGCGGCTGCCGTTGCTCGGCAAGCTGCTGGCGAAATAGGGTCTGCCGTGGAGTGTCGTCGTGTTCGGTAAGCGGAGCGGATCAAACCTCGATCTTCAGGTGACGCGGGCCACGGCCGCCGCGCCGGCGCCGGCCGTGCCGACGAATGCCCCCGCCATGCCGTCGCGGCAGCCTGCGGCGCCGCCTGCCGACACCTTCTCGCCGCCGCTCGCGCCGGCGCGGCCGGCGCCGACGCCATCGTCGGACGCCCGGCATTCGGAGAGCTACTACCAGGTCAAGGCGACGATCTTCGGGGCGCTGATCGAAGCCATCGACCTGACGCAGCTGTCCAAGCTCGACGGCGAATCCGCGCGCGAGGAAATCCGCGACATCGTCAACGAGATCATCGCGATCAAGAACATCGTGATGTCGATCGCCGAGCAGGAGGAGCTGCTCGACGATATCTGCAACGACGTGCTGGGTTACGGGCCGCTCGAGCCGCTGTTGGCGCGCGACGACATCGCCGACATCATGGTCAATGGTGCCGGTACGGTCTATATCGAGGTCGGCGGCAAGATCCAGAAGACCGGCATCCGCTTCCGCGACAACCAGCAGCTTCTCAACATCTGCCAGCGCATCGTCAGCCAGGTCGGCCGCCGCGTCGATGAATCGTCGCCCATCTGCGACGCGCGCCTCGCCGACGGCTCGCGCGTCAACGTCATCGCGCCGCCGCTGGCGATCGACGGCCCGGCGCT